>DAIDJC010000022.1 GCA_027451565.1 Limisphaerales bacterium
ATGCAAGCACGGTTTGACGCCTTGCTTGGTGTACCCCCCTTGGACGCCTTCCTGTTGTCCATCCTTGTGCAGCAACCGCGTCGAATCCAAATCCAGCGTGTAACCTTCCTTGTGGCTGGGCAGCCGGTCCAGGCACCAATGCCAGAGCGGACGGAAACACCGCAGGTTGTCACCCGCCGAGGTGAACCCCTGAAAGAAGCGCGTCAGCGCCGACTGGCTGGCGACACGCTTGATGCCCAGCAGGTTGGGTACAACCGGGTCACGCCGCAGATAGGAGACGTGGGTGAGTTTGCGCGCATCGCACAGCAGGCCGTGCTGGAAGGCCAGGGCCTTTTCAACCGGCAAAAGATGGTTGTTGGACTGCGGCAGCGGTTGAGGCAGCGCGGTCGCCAAGGTCTGGCGCCAGTTCAGCCGGTGCAACCAGGCCCAGAACAGAGCGCTGCCGGCGTGTGGGGAAAGGGATTGCTCGGTAAAACCGATGGCGATTGATTTGCCGTTGGCTTTGAACTCAAATGTGTTGGCCACCGTTTGGTGATCCGGGTGAGTGCCCGGCGATTGCGTTGTTTTCATTTACCACCAATCAATCCCAAATCGGTGGCTTCTTTTCAACTGCATGGATTCGGCCAAGAGCCTCTACCTCTTGGGTTCATGCCTGAATCCTGCCACCTATGGGACGGGATCAAGCGCCCACGGGCTGCGGTTTTTCAAGCTCAGGCTGGGATACCTCGTCCCCCGCGGTATCAGGACAGACCAGGGACACCACGCAAGCATCACTGCGCAAATATTTTTGGGCCACGCTTTTCACTTGTTCCAGGGTGACGGATTCATACCGTGCATCATCCAGTTCCATTCGGCGCCACCCCAGTCCATAAAGCTCGTCCAATGCCGCAGTGGTGGCGAGATTGCCGAGATCCGCCCTGGCTATTTTTTTCTGGCCTATGATCTTGGCCTTGGCACGCTTCAATTCATCAGGAGACAGGCCCTCCGTGCGCAGCAGGGATGCCTCAGCCATCAATTCCCGTTCCACTTGGGCCACCTTGCTTGGTTCTGTGCCGGTGTAAAAGGCAAAGTAACCGGGAACAAGACCGGCAAAGTTCTGGGCCCCCACGTAATAGGCCAGCCCGAGTTGCTCACGGATGCGCAGAAACAGGCGCGATCCCAAGTCGCTGCAGCATTCCTGCAATATGTCCAGGGCATGGCGATCCTCGTTGGCCATGGTGGTGCCGGCAAACCCAATCACGACTACGGCCTGTTTTTTGTCCTTCTTTTCCTCGACACGATGGACGCCTCCCAGCCTTGCCGGCAGGCGGGGTAATGGACCTGCGTCTGTCGTCTGGCAGGAAGCCCATCCTTGGAAAGCGTCGGCCACCGCCTTCCGGACCTCTGCGGCTTTCACATCTCCGAAGACAGCCAGGACACAACGATTGGGGCAAACCCATGCCTGATGCAAGGCCCGGAGCGTGGCCGGCGTGATCAAACCAACCGCCTCCTCGGTTCCCAGGGAATCCAGTCCATAACCCGCATTGTCAAACAGGATTTTGCGCATGGCCAGGCTGGCGCTTTTCAGCAATTCATCGCGCTGGGCGCGAATGCCCGCCTGTTGAATGACCTTTTCCCGCTCCAATTCCGCGCCGGGAAATGAGGGATTCAAAATCACGTCGGAGAGAAGCCCCAGCCCCACGGAAAAGTCACCGCTCAACACCTCTGCATTCACGCCAAAGCTGTTGTTTCCGCCATAACTGTCCAAATGGCCGCCAAGGGATTCAATTTCATTGGCGATGGTCTCGGCGTTGCGTGTTTGAGTGCCTTTCAGCAACATTTTGGCCAGAAGCACGGTGGCGCCGTTATTCGCTGCGGTTTCAGCCAGGACACCTCCCTGGAAAACAGCACGGAATTCCACCAAGGGCAGGCGGTTGTCTTCCTTCACTAACAACCGCAAACCATTGGGCAGGGTAAAGGCCTGGATGGGATGATCTTGGCTGCTTTCCACATGTAAGCTGGCGGGAGGCGCAGTCCCTTCCGGAAGCAAGGCATAGGTGGTGCGGTTTTCGGGGGCCAGGTACAACCGCGCCACCCGTTGGACGTCCTCCAACGTCACGCACTGGACCGCAGCCAGGTAACGCTCGGAGAAGTTCAAATCCCTGGACGCCAGCCAGTTGGACCCAAGGTTTTGAGCCTGACCCTCCATTGTTTTGCGGGTGGACAGCATGCCAGCCACAAATTGTTTAACCGCTTTTTGAAGTTCCGCAGGCAATACTTGCCGCTCTTTCACCCGCTCAATCTCCTCCAAAATGGCATTCCGGGCATCGGAGAAAAGCCTGCCATCCACCATGGCGCTCACTCCAAACAAACCAGGCATACCCGGACTGTAGGTCCAGGCATCCACATGATGCACCAAACCGGCCTTTTCACGGACTTGTTGAAAAAGGCGGGAACTCCTGCCGCCTCCCAGCAACATGGCCAGCACATCCAAGGCAGGCACGTCCTGATGCCGCAATTCGGGAATATGCCAGGCCATGTGAACATGGCCCAGCTCGATGGCCGATTCTTCCACCACCTCCCTGGATGCCATCTGCCTGGGTTCCGGGGAAAGATAGGAAGGGGCCAAGGGCCGGGCCCGCGCGTGAACATACGCGGATCGAATCTGTCGGACCACCGCTACAGGGTCCACATCCCCGGCCACCACAAAAAAACAGTTGTTCGGGGCATAATGGTCACGGTAATAACCCCGGATGATTTCCGGCTTCAATTCATTGAAAATATCCGGGTAACCAATGATTGTGAAACGGTAGGGACTGCGGGTGTAGGCAGTTTCAAACAAACGCCGCCCGGAACGCCTGGAGGGATCGTCCTGGCCCATGTCCATTTCCCGGCGAATCACATCCAGCTCCTTGGCCAGTTCCTCCGCCGGCAGGGTGGCGTTTTGCATGATGTCGCACAAAATATCAATCGCCACGGTCGTCCCGGTGTTCGGCACGTCAATGTGATACACTGTCCGATCAAAGCTGGTGTAGGCGTTCATGTATCCGCCCGCCTCCTGGACTTCCTGGTCAATCCGGCTGCCAGGCCTGGTGGTGGTGCCCTTGAAAAGCATGTGTTCGAGCACATGGGACAATCCCGCGCCCAACCAGTTCCCCTCGTGAATGCTCCCCGCCATGGCCCACGCCTGCACGGAAACCACCGGCGCATTGTGATCCTCCCGCACAATTATCGTCAGCCCGTTTTCCAGCAGGGTCATCCCGACCCCGGGCGGCATGGAGGGTATTTCTTTCTTGGAAACATTCGTGCTCATTTGATTTAAAACCAGAGAATAACAGGAAGAGGTCCCCGGGCAAATTCATTTGAGAACCTGCAAAAATAGCGGCCCCAGACAAAAAACAGCCCGGCGGGGCGTGGAATGAAAATCCCCGATGGAAAATTTCCCACGAAACCATTCACGCCCTGCCCCTCCGGATACATTTCAGCCGATTTTTTGGATCAAAGCGCCTTTGAAATCCTTTGAATGGCGGTGGCATGACCGGATTGCACATCCACGCTCACGCAAACACCGAGCAGTTTTACCCCCTCGCGCGCCACTTCAAAACGCTGGGGCATGGCAGTGAGAAACCGCTGGATGACTGGCTGGATTTTTCGGCCCAGGACACTCTCATGCGGCCCGGTGAAACCTGCATCGGTCAAAAATGCGGTCCCTCCCTGGAAAATTTGCTCATCCGCCGTCTGGACATGGGTATGGGTGCCCACCACCGCGCTGGCCTGGCCATCCAAATGCCTTCCCATGGCCATCTTCTCAGACGAAGCTTCCGCATGAAAATCCACAAAAACCACCCTTGTTTGCTGGAGCAATTGCCGAACTCCAGCCTGTGCCGCTGAAAAAGGATCATTCAAGGCAGGCTGCATAAAGGTCCTGCCCTGCACGTTTAACACGCCCACTTGTACATCCTTCCCTGATCGCGACAGCGCATTCTGGACCGGGTAAAGCCCTAGGCCGAAGCCCGGGGTTCCATCCGGATAGTTCATCGGCCTTAAAAAACGCCTCTCTTTTTCAAGCAAGTGAATGACTTCCTTCTGGTCCCACAAATGATCCCCGCTCGTAAGCACATCCACGCCGAATGCAAAAAGCTCTGAGGCAATTGCCGGGGTGATACCGTTGCCACCCGCGGCATTTTCGCCATTGGCTATGACAAAATCCAGGGCCAATTCCCGCCGAAGGTCCGGCAACAGTTGCTGAACAGCCAGGCGACCCGGTTCCCCCACGATATCGCCGATAAACAAAATGTTCATGAACCCAACCTAATGCAGACCGGCAATCCGGCAAGGAAATCCGCACCTGTTGGAAATGATGTTGTATCAGGTCAATCAACCCTTCGAAACTCCGGCGCAAACCCACCGCCTGGGTGGAAAGGAAAATGCGCGTGGCCGGACTGAGGGGCAGCATGGGGTGGGAAGCAATTGCAGGAGATGGGCGAGTTCCTGCGGGACAAAGCCTGAGCGAAGTTCCAGGACAATGCCGCCGGGCCATTGAAGCCGGTAAGCTGGAGCCACACCGGGCTGAGGCAGGAGATTGGGAGTCGGCAAAAAGGTGGCGGCACTAGACGGAGGCTTGGATGCAGATTGGCGTAACCAAGTTCGAGTGGATGTTCCAATATGATATTGCCGGGCGAACTCGGGTTGGGTCAGCGAAGATTGCCGGTAGGCGGCAAGAATCCTGTCACGCTGGGCGGGAGTCAATCGCTTGCGAATGGGGATGTTTTTCATCCCGTCAGCATGCCATGACGCACACCCAGTCGCCTAGACGGGTTTGCTAACACGGATACCTCCAACCCACCGTCTCTTTCCATCTTCCCATCAACCCCCATTGTTGTGATTGGCCGGGAAGCGGTGGCGCTGAGTTCTTGGCATGGGTGTCTGCCCATTTTCCGCACTGGAAGTTTGCCCCTCTTTTCTAGGGGTATTTAATGGCGATTGGGATCAGTCAGGGAAGCAGCACTGTTCTATAATACATTCGGGCTGAGCCGGAAACGGCAGGAATCGTGAACTGGAATGAATTTTCAATGGGTTGATTTGTGCTGACATCGGTCCAATGGATCAGGTCGGATGATTGCTGCAATTCGTAATGGAAGGCATCAGAGCCGGAAAACTGGAAATCCAAATAGCCATTGGTCAAATGGGCATTCCCGACAGAGTCAGGGCGAAGCAGAAATAATAGCTGCGAAGGAATGGACTCATAAGACGCATCCGTGAGCCCGTAGTATTGTTGCTCCAGGTTGGTGGTATCCAGCCATGGCGAATCCACCGTTAATGCAGGCACTGACAAAATGTCCCCGGTTGACCGGAAGGCATATCCACCCGCAGCAGCCTTGTTTCGAACCAGTCCTGCTATCGTGGCGGCTTGGGCCGAATTGCCCGCCATGACGTAGTCATCAAAAGCGGGAGAAGGAATTGGAGCGCCATTTTGCAAAAGAAAACCGGAAAGTGTGGCAGAGTTGGATAAAACATTCAATCCATTCAAAGTGTTCAACCAGTCGTTGGTGTTTGAATCGTTCACTGACATCAGACTCGTGGGGTTGTTGGTGTTAAGCATGGCAGCCAGTAACGCTGCCAAATTCCAGTCATTGGTGGGAGCCATGAGCGCCGCATCTTCCGGATCAGGATCCCCCGTCCAGGAAACCCATGGATTTGTTGCGGTGTCCAGAATATTTCCAGCCTTTAAATATACCGTTTGCCAGGGAGTGCCCCGGTGAACTTGACCCAAACCTGAGGGATCATTCAGCAAATTGGTGGGGAACGTCCAATAATCCGGATTCCAAACACCCGGATCCTTAATCTCCATGTCAAAGGCGTCAGCAGGTGCCTGGAAAGAATCACCCCAAGGCCGGTAACATCCCGAGATTATATCGCCTCCAGAGGGTGAAACAGGAATGGAATAAAAAGCGCCAATCCCGTTGTTTTGCTCCCAAATTCCATTTGTAAGCAATTCGAAATTGTGCCAAAAGACCCCCTGCTTTGCATCAAGGTCGCTTGACAAATAATGGACCAGTGGATCATTAATTTGATAAATATAGGGGAGAAAAATGGTGCGGATTGCCACGTAGCCGGCCTGAATTGCAAGATTGGTGTAATAAAAGACCGAGCCATCATAATAAAAATAGCCCCGAGGCGCAAAAAATCCCGAGAAATATGATTGCCCGCCCTCGACTGAAGTTAGAATGGACGGGTAACCCACTGGGAACCAAATCGCCTCTGGACCAGGAGGGGGCAATATTCCCTCCGAGATGTCAATTTGATTCACATATCCCAGATTGGGGCTGGAGAGACCCGAAGCCGTGTTGGTGGACCAGAGGTAAAATCCTGATGCGGTTTCCGGATCCGCGATGCAAGTTGTGATATTGGTGGCATCTGTAGGCCCCCGTATTTGAACGTAATCCAAAACGTGGTTGCCATCCAAAATGATCGCCCGGAACCAGTTTGTCGTGATCAATCCGAATTGGGGCAGAGGATCGCATCTGGTATTATTGGTTTCAAATGGGTCCGGATCCGTGATTTGGGCATAAACCTTTGCGCCGGTTTTGTAAATGGTGCCAGGTAGAAAAGTGTTTGCCCAAGAGGCGCTGATGAACGAGTTCTGTGATGGCATTTCGCGAATAAGGCCGGACCAATGTGATCCGGGCCACAAATTGGTTTTAAAAATGAAGCTTTGGGTGAAAACCTCGGTCATATTTTCACCGGGCAGGTCCGAATTGGTTAATGTCAATTGGGCATTATCGGAAAAAAGAAGCGTCAGACCATTGGTGCTGGAATAATCGTTTGAATAGGAATTCCAAAATGACGTGCCAATGTAGTTGGTGATGGACAGCAAATACATGTGGTTTGTAAAAATGGGACTGCCGACTGCGCTTCGAATGCATTGCAATTTTCTTTGGGCAGTCACCACGTTGAGCAGGGTTAACTGGCTGAATCCCGGCATGTGCTTTTTTGCGCCAATGATCCATGGCACCCCGTAAACATTAACCGGCCACCCGCTTTCAAGAATGGGTTCATCCGCCGGGCCCCAATTTGCAAGGGATTCAATATTGAGAGGCGCGATCAATTGAAGGTCGCCAGAACCGTTTACAGTGTTCGGGCCTGCAGGGCTTGAGAGGTTTGTGAAACCGCAAATAAAAACATTTCCCGAATTGTCATGCTCAAAAACCGGCCTGAAAACATCGGGATAAAGGGAGTTGGTCGTGGCGTCGCAAATATTTGCCGCCAGTTGCAGGATGCGGTTTTCTGAAGGCGAGTAAACAAAGCAGCCGTTGGTGTATGCGGGAATTCGTGTGACCCCAAAACCAAAAGTGGCCTTGAGCATTTTGTCGGCAACCGAATTAAAAAAGCAGAGCGGTTGTTGAGGGTCCAATCCTTGTCCGGCAGCGGCACGGGGGCATGTCGGCAAGGCATAAAGCGCCAGAAGGCAAACGGCCAATATCACTTTTTTTAGAAGCGTTCTTTGGCGCGACTTGCGGGTCTTCATCATCAAAACTAAAGCTTCACAAAAGATTGTATTTTTTTCAAGTGACGACACAACCATTCGTAAAATTTGAAAATGTTCAAGCGATTATTAAAATAATTAAAAATATTACTGGACGAATCCAAAAATAGGACGATATTGAATCAGCAAGATTGAGTAACCGTAATGGTTTAATCGTTATGTTGTTATGAAAACGAAATTCAATCAGCCTATTCAGAAAACCATGTGGGCGGCCTGGTTATGTCTCATTTTCTTATTACCCCCCTGCCCCATGTTCGCCCACCTGCTTGTCACGGTTTCCCGACCAATTCCGCCCCAAACCCTGCGTTTGCCGGCCAATGTCGGCAGTTTGGAGATTCAGCGGGCCTTGGATCAACTTCCTCCGAGCGGAGGACGGGTGTGCCTGCCTTCGGGAACCTTTTTAATATCCCAACCGATTGTTCTGCGGCGGGACAACCAAACTCTTCAAGGCGCTGGAGAAACCACCGTGCTGAAACTGGCCTCCGGGGCGAATTGCCCCGTGATCATCATGGGCGAGGCGGTCAATAACCCGCGGCATCTGGTGAAGCATCTTTGCGTGGAAGAAATTAAAATTGATGGAAATCGCTTTTTCCAAACCCGCGAATTATGGCATTTGTCCGGGGAAGGAAGCGAAATCCGGAACAACGGCATCACCATCCAAAGGGTGACCGACTCGGTGGTTCAGGACGTCACCTGCTGCCGGTGCAGGTCAGGAGGATTGGTGACAACGCGCCTCGTCACCAGGCTGGCGGTGCAAAGATTCACCTCCTACGACAACCAATACGATGGCCTGGCATGCTATCAGACCACGCATTCGATTTTCAAGGACTTGTACCTGCACGACAATCCCGGGGCTGGAATTTCGCTTGATCTTTCCTTCAACCACAATTGCATCAGCAACGCGTTTCTATTGGCGAACAATCTTGGGGTATTTATGAGGGCCAGCCGGGACAATCAATTTTATAATCTCACCATTCAAAACAGCCATCATTTCGGTGTGTTCATGGCCGGCCATCTTGACGCGGCGCCCATGACGGAATGCGTGGACAATTCATTCACCAATTTGATTGCAAAAAATTGCGGCGGGGCGGCATTCCGGGTGAATGACATCTCCTGCACCAACAATGTGCTGATCCGCGCGAGCATTACACACAACCAAAAACCGGGCATTTCCCTGGCGCGGCCCAACCTGGTGGTTCTGGAGTGAGCAGTCCGGCAGTTCCGCCGGCTTGCATTGAGGGCGCATCTCGATTTTTGAGCAAGTCTCCCCCCGGCGGTTCAAACTTCAAAAACCTCCGCAAACCCAGTGTTTTTTTCTCCCTCTCCATCAATCCTGATTGATGGGGAGGGTCGGGGAGGGGTGGCACTGAGTTTTCGGGAAGTGAGAGGGTTCGTTGATCGCGATGTCTGTTTGCGGGTTTCCCTCTCCATAATCCTCTCCCCGCGCTCCGCTGGCGGGGCGAGGAAACCAGAGGCGCTGGGTTGGTGGATGCGCTTGAAATGGCCCATTCCTTCGAGGCTCGAAATGGTTTCAAACCAACCGCTTCACTTTCCCTCCGCGCCACCTTCGCCAGCCTTAAAGCTGAGATGTGCACTTGGATTGATTTCGCTTCAAATTTGGATTGGCAAAATCCCCTGCTTTCGTATCGTTGAGTCGTTCATGGCGCGACGACGCGCCGCAAAAATAGAAACAATACATCATGGCCCCCAAAAAATCTGCCCGCCTTTCAGGCGGTCCGGTCTCAAGATTCATTCAACATCACTTTCGTCATTTTAATGCCGCCTCGGTGGTGGATGCCGCCAAGGGATATGTGGCCCACCTTGATAAAGGGGGAAGCATGATGATCACACTGGCAGGCGCCATGAGCACTGCCGAACTGGGTCTCTCGCTCGCCGAAATGATCCGCCAGGACAAAGTGCAACTGATCACCTGCACCGGGGCCAACCTGGAGGAGGATGTTTTCAACCTGGTGGCGCATGATTACTATGAGCGGGTGCCCCACTACCGCATGCTCACCGCCAAGGATGAGCAGGACCTGCTGAATCGTCACATGAACCGTGTCACGGACACGTGCATCCCGGAGGGGGAAGCCATGAGGCGGATGGAAAAAGCCATGCTGGAAGTGTGGACGCGGGCGGATGCGAAGGGTGAGCATTTTTTCCCGCATGAATTCTTTTACCAGGTCCTCTTGAGCGGCAAATACCGCAAATACTATCAAATTGACCCCAAGGATTCCTGGATGCTGGCAGCGGCGGAACGCAATTTGCCCATGGTGGTTCCGGGCTGGGAAGATTCCACTCTCGGAAACATGTATGCCGCTGCAGTGATACGCGGGGAGGTTCGAAACGTGCACACGGTGAGAACCGGCATTGAATACATGACATGGCTGGCTGAATTTTACACCCAGACCACCCGGAAAAGCCGGCTGGGCATGTTCCAGATCGGCGGCGGCATAGCCGGTGACTTTCCCATCTGCGTCGTGCCCATGCTCCACCAGGACCTGCAACGCACCCGCGTACCACTGTGGGATTATTTTTGCCAGATCAGCGACTCCACCACGAGTTACGGGAGCTATTCCGGGGCTGTTCCTAACGAGAAAATCACCTGGGGCAAACTGGGAATGAAAACCCCCAAGTACATCATCGAGTCAGACGCCACCATCGTGGCGCCCCTGATCTTTGCCCACGTTCTTGGCTGGTAAAATGAAACCCAACGACTTTTCCGGCTCCAGGGTTCTAGTCACCGGAGGGGCTGGATTCATTGGGAGCGCCCTGGTCTGGGGTTTAAACCGTCGTGGCTGTGACAATGTGGTGGTTTGCGACATCCTGGGAACGACCGAAAAATGGCGTAATCTGTCCCCACTTCGCTTTCGGGATTATCTCGAAGCCGACACCCTGCTGCCCAGGCTGCAAAGCGGCTCCCTTGGCAAATTCGACCTGATTTTGCACATGGGCGCCTGCTCCGCCACGACGGAAACCGATGCCAGCTATCTCATTCGCAATAATTATGAATTCACCCGCGATCTGGCCTCATGGTCACTGGCCCACAAGGCACGGTTTGTTTACGCCTCCTCTGCAGCCACCTACGGGGATGGTTCAGCAGGCATGGAAGATTCCATCGGAAACTTGGATTCATTGCGTCCCCTGAACATGTATGGATATTCAAAGCACCTCTTTGACCAGCATGCGCGCCGCGCCGGTTTCCTGGATAAAATCACAGGGCTGAAATTTTTCAACGTTTTTGGCCCCAACGAAGACCACAAAGGCGACATGCGCTCACTCGTGCATAAAAGTTTTGCGCAGGTCCAGACCCGCAATTGCATTCAACTTTTCAAAAGCTACCGCAAGGAATTCCGGCATGGGGAACAGAAACGGGATTTTCTCTACGTCAAGGATTGCGTGTCCATGACTCTTCATTTGGCAGCCTCTCCACGTGCGCGCGGCCTTTTCAACATTGGCAGCGGCGCGGCAAGGTCATGGATTGACCTGGCCCACTCCGTGTTTGGTGCCCTTGATAAAACACCACGCATTCAGTTCATAGAAATGCCGGAGGCGATTCGCCACAAATACCAGTATTTCACCCAGGCAAACCTGGGACGCTTGCGTCTGGCTGGTTACAAAAGCCCGGTCACATCCCTGGAAACCGCCGTGGCGGATTATGTCCGGAACTATCTGCTGGCAGACCGTCGCCTGGATCCATCCATAGGCTGAACACGGGGCTCAAGCCGGAAATACAAGTTACACCAGCCCGAGAACATGTGAGCCGGGTAGCTGCAGAGTCCGCCCCAGTTGTTCATTTTCATCTCCACTGCTGCGAGAAATATCAGCAGGGCCATCAGGGAGACGTAATTTGTTCAATTTTTCCATCCTGCATCAGCGCATAGAGTTCCCCACGCGCATCCTCCGCAAAACTGTCAATATTGTCAGATTGTGCCAGCAACTGGCCCTGGTCCGTCACCTTTCCCGAACTGCGGTTGAACCGAAACCCCCAAATGGTGCCCAAATTATAATCCCCATAAATATAAATGCCATCCAAGGCCGGAAAATCACTCCCGCGATAAACATAACCGCCTATCACACATAAACCAATGCTGTGATCAGGAAACATGGATTGCGGCAAAAGGGCTGGGTTATGGGGATATTCCATGACTGGCTCAATGTACTGGGCTCCCACGGGTCCCGGCTTGAAATAATGTGCTCCCTCACGCACGCTCCAGCCATAATTGCCTCCTTTGGTGATCAAATCAATTTCCTCCCACAAATCCTGGCCTACGTCTCCCACCCATAAATCACCGGTTTTTCGGTCAAAGCTGTATCGCCACGGGTTTCTCAGGCCATAGGCATAAATCTCCCGACGCACTCCCAACCCACCGCGGTCTGGCTCATTGGCAAATGGATTGTCCCGCGGAATTCCATATTCAAGGCGTTTTTCTCGAAATCCAGACCCCTCCGTGGCGCGGCTGTTGACATCCAAACGCAAAAGTTTGGCCAGTAGCGTGCAAGTATTTTGGCCGCTCCCAAACGGATCGCCTCCGGCTCCTCCATCCCCCAAACCCAGATAGAGATACCCGTCCGGCCCAAACAAAAGTTCCCCGCCTTTATGGTTCGGAAAGGGTTGAGGCACCTGCAGCAGGATTCTTTCGGTACCCAAATCCGCCTGGTCAGGGTTGCTGTCGGAAACCTTCATCTCACTGACCACGCTGCGATACGGAAAATTAAGCGGCTGCGAGGCGTGTGCCTTGTTGTTTTCCTGGTTGTAATAGATGTAAAACAAGTGGTTGGTGGCAAAACCTGGATGAAAAGCAAGGCTCAACAGTCCGTCCTCATTTGAAAAATTGGGATGCCGATCCTCAATGTTCAAAAAAACGCGGGCGTCACTCCCATCCGAACCGCGGTTTACGATCAGTATCAAACCTTTCTGATAAACCACAAAAAACCGCCCGGAACCATCCGGCGCCTCAATCATCCAAACCGGGCGCCCCGCTGTAAGCTTTGGAAAAACCGGACGCAACGAAATGGAAGGCATCGGTTGACCTTGCAAATTGGCAGAAATCGAAAACCAGAAAACGACCGCCACCAACGCCATGTGGGAAAAATGTTTCATAATCCAGTATAGGGGCAAAAGACTTCAAGATGGAAATCAAATTCCCAAAAAGCTGCCATCAACTATCCAATCTCATAAGCCTATGAAACCCATTATCACAACCACGATTCCATCCAAAGGCCGCACCTTCGCATTTGCAATTTTCCCACAAGCTGGCAGTGACCTCTTGGGGTGCCCGAGGCGCCTGTCCTGCATTGAGTCACAAGGATGGTCCGGAGTGGTATCACCAGGTTTCGGGCGTTTGCCGGGAACTCCCTATCTTCAAGCTTTTAATCCAAGGGCAAAGTAAAATGGATATATCTTAACATGTTATTGTTTAGATTGTTATTAAATTTGTAAGCACGTTTAAAAGCCGCCGGCATTTCTGGAAAAGACAAAGTGACGCCGTCAATTTTTCTTGCCTTTTTAGCTTCATCCCAATCCATCGCAATGGCATGCGAGGTGCTAATTTCCCCCAAAATGAAACCTGCTTTTTCCGTGGGGTTGGGCGCTGCAAGCGCAGCATGGATTTTCGCCGTTTTGGCGGGGACCACCCTGTTACTGCAACACGACTACGCAGAATGTCCCATGGGTCAAATTTCAGGCCAATGGCCCAAGGTTCAGGAAGTGGGATTGGACTCCCAAAAAGATACCTTGCTGATGTTTGTGCATCCGCGTTGTCCATGCACCCGTGCCAGCATAAATGAGTTAAATCGCATCATGGCCCGGGCAAATGGTGATTTGGTGGCGCACGCCTTGTTTGTTCTTCCCCATAATCTGCCTGAGAGCTGGGCAGAAACGGGGAAATGGTTTACCGCCAGGTCTATTCCCGGAGTAACCGTCCAAACAGATTTGGACGGAAAGCTGGCGTCCGCCTTCGGAGCCAAAACCAGCGGGTATGTGGTGCTCTACAATTCCCGGGGTCAATTGCTATTTCAAGGTGGCATAACCAGCACCCGTGGACATGAGGGCGATAACCTTGGGGAAGACGCCATACTGGCCTATGCGAGAGGCAAGGATCCGGGGATTCACCGCACTCCAGTTTATGGCTGCCTGCTGCCTTCTCAAACCGAATTTTCCGCTTCCGAATGAATGCCATTGCCAAACCTTCCCAGATTGATCTGGTGGACGTTGATAAACGCATTCGCGAACTTTTTCAAGAGCTGCATCAAAACATCATTTGCCACACGGACCACCTGTTTTCATGGCTGATGATATTCCAATGGTTTTTTGCCGTAGCCGTGGCGCTTTGGCTTTCTCCTTTGGCTTGGTTCGGTTTGGCCAGTGAGATTCATCCTCATGTCTGGGCCGCCCTTTTTCTGGGAGCCATCATCACTTTATTTCCCGTTTACCTGGCCAGAACCCGGCCCGGCCTGGTGCTGACCAGGCACGTGGTGGCGGTGGGACAAATCCTCATGTCTGCCTTGTTGATCCACCTCACGGGCGGACGCATTGAAACCCACTTTCACATCTTCGGATCGCTGGCCATATTGGCGTTTTACCGGGACAGCCGCGTTTTGCTTTCAGCCACCCTGGTTGTGGTGGCCGACCATTTCATCCGCGGCATTTTATGGCCCTTGTCCATTTTTGGCGTTTACTACGCCCCAATTTGGAGGCCGATGGAACATGCCGGATGGGTGGCTTTTGAAGTGGTCTTCCTGATCATCGCCATCCGGTCCAGCATCAAGGAGATGTACCTTGTGGCGGAGCGCCAGGCCAGACTGGAGGCGTTGAATGAGACCATAGAGCAAACCGTGCGCGAGCGCACGGCGGAGTTGACCCGCGAAAACCTGGAACGCAGGGAGTCTCAGGCCCTCTATTTGTCCCTCGTGGAACAGTTACCCGCAGGCATTTTCAGGCAGGATCCATCCGGTGCCTTTGTTTTTGTGAACAGTTGGTTTTGCAATTTGCGCGACAAAAGACCCGAGGAGTTCATCGGCAAATCCCCGGCGGAACTGGCCAGCGCCTCAGACCACCCCAATGAGGCGGAATGGTTTCGTTTAAGCGAAAAAAACCACCGCCAAATCATGCAAACGGGCGAAACATTGCAGGCCAACGAGGATTTTCCGGACACGGACGGAATCCTGCGCCATTTCCAGGTGATTCGCACCCCTGTCTTCAGCGCAGAAGGAAAACCGGCGGGAAGCCAGGGCATCCTTTTTGACATCACGGATCGAAAACGCGCCGAGTCCGCGCTGGCTTACGAGCAATACCTTCTAAAATCGCTCCTCAACAATTCGGATGATAAAATTTATTTCAAGGACAGGAACTCAAAATTCATCCGCTGCAGCAAGAGCATGGCCTTGAACTTTGGCGTGGAGGCCGCGGAGGATTTGGTTGGCAAGGCAGACTTGGATTTCTTTTCCAATGAACATGCCTCCGAAGCCCTGGAGAACGAGCAATCCATCATGCGCACCGGCAAACCGATCGTGGGCAAGGTGGAAAAGGAGACCTGGCCGGACGGAAGAATCACCTGGGCCATCACCACCAAAATGCCCTTGAAAAATGAGGAGGGCGCCATTGTGGGAACCTTTGGGGTGTCCAAGGATATCACCGCAATGAAAAAAACCGAGGCAGAGTTGGAAAAGACCCATCGCGAACTCGTGGATGCCTCTCGCCAGGCCGGCATGGCTGAAGTGGCCACGAGCGTGCTCCACAATGTTGGAAACGTGCTGAACAGCGTGAATGTTTCAGCCTCGCTCATCTCCGAAAAAATCACCAAATCCAAGGTCTCCAACATTACCAAGCTGGCTGAATTACTCGGCGACCAGAAGCACGACCTTGGCGGATTCTTCACCAACGATCCAAGAGGCAGGCAAATACCGGAATATTTGAGCAAACTGGCGGAACATTTGACCTCAGAGCAGCAGAGTCTCAAAGATGAAAGCGCTTCCCTGCTGAAAAATCTCATTCACATCAAGGAGGTCGTGGCAATGCAACAGGGATACGCCAAACCTTCGGGGATGATGGAACCTTTGAATCCCTCCGACCTGCTCGAAGATGCCCTCCGCCTGAACATTGGATCCGTGGAGCGCCATCACATCAGACTCGTGCGTGATTACGCGAAGGTTCCCACCATTTTGACGGACAAGCACAAGGTGTTGCAAATCCTCGTAAATCTGATCCGCAATTCAAAGCATGCATGCGATGAATCGGGCCACCAGGAGAAGGAAATCACCCTTCGCGTTTGCAATGGCGACGGACGGGTGAAATTTTCCATCAGTGACAACGGCGTTGGCATCGCCCCTGAGAATTTGACGCGCATTTTCAACCACGGATTCACCACCCGAAAGGATGGCCATGGATTCGGACTTCACAGCGGAGCGCTGGCTGCGAGGGAACTGGGCGGCACACTGACTGTAGCCAGCGAAGGATGCGGATTGGGAGCCACTTTCACCCTGGATCTCCCGGCGGATAAACAAGAGGTAGAACATGAAGATTGAACCAAATCAAAACCATCGGATCCTCATCATTGATGACAATCAGGCCATCCATGAGGATTTCAAAAAAATCCTGGGCGCAAAGCCTTCGAACCACGGTCTGGATGAGGCAGACGCCGCGATGTTTGGGGAAAAAGAGTCCAGGCCTGATTTGCCGCATTTTGAAATTGATTGCGCCTCCCAGGGGAAGGAGGGGCTGGCATTGATAGAAAAAAGCCTTCTGGAGGGGCGCCCCTACGCCATGGCCTTTGTGGATGTGCGCATGCCGCCAGGCTGGGACGGGGTGGAAACCACAGCCCAAATCTGGCAGCGCCACCCTGACCTGCAAGTGGTCCTGTGCACGGCCTATTCCGATTATTCCTTCGAGGATCTCCTTAACAAACTTGGTTTTTCTGACCGGCTGCTGATACTCAAAAAGCCCTTTGACAATGTCGAGGTGCTGCAACTGGCCATTTCCCTCACGGAAAAATGGCGGCTTTACCACCAGGCAAAGCTCCAATTGGACGATCTCGAAAGCATGGTGCGCCACCGAACCTTGGAACTTGAAAAAACCAACACCGACCTGGCCACCGCCAATGAACTCCTGAAAATCGCCACTCAAAAGGCCCAGGAGATGGCGGAGAAAGCCCTTGTGGCCAGCGAGGCGAAAAGCCAGTTCCTGGCCAACATGAGCCATGAAATCCGCACACCCATGAACGGGGTGATCGGCATGGTAAACCTTTTGCTGGACACAAGCCTGAGCCCGGAACAGCGGGATTTTGCCCTGACCGTGCAATATAGCGCCGAATCGCTCCTGGTGATCATCAATGACATCCTGGATTTCTCCAAAATCGAAGCTGGCAAAATGACCTTTGAAAAAGTGGATTTCGACCTTGAAGAAACCGCTCGTGCCGCCGTGGAGCTTCTCCAACCGCGTGCGCGTGAAAAAAACCTGCTCCTGGAATTTTCGCTGGCGCCGGAGCTGGTTAGAAAAGTTTCAGGCGACCCCTCCAGGCTCCGCCAGATTCTCCTGAACCTTCTGGGCAACGCCATCAAGTTCACCCAGCAAGGAAAAGTCCAGCTCGATATCAAGGCTCTGGAGGAGACTGACCGCGAAATTCAGGCGCATTTTTCGATCACCGACACCGGCATGGGCATGGCTCCAGAAACGCTGCAAAAGCTTTTTCAACCCTTCACCCAGGCGGACACTTCCACAAGCCGCAAATTTGGCGGCACCGGGTTGGGTTTGGCTATTTGCCGCAGACTCGCGGAGCTTATGGGCGGGGAGTTGGGCGTGCGCAGCGTCTTGGGATCAGGATCCACTTTTTGGTTCACCATACGCTTTGCCAAATCATTGTCCCCCAACACATCCGCCCCGCCACAATCCATTCCCCAGGCAAATTCCAACGCAAACCTGGATGCATTGATGGGAACCGAGGTTTTGCTGGCTGAAGATAACCGCGTGAACCAGCTCGTCGGCCTCCGCCAACTCAAGAAGCTGGGATGCGAGGTGGAACTGGCCGAAAATGGGGCCGAGGCGATCAATTTGTGGGATCAGCGAAAATTCACCGTCATTCTGATGGATTGCCAGATGCCGGGTATGGATGGCTACGCCGCCGCCCAAAAAATCCGGGAAATGGAGCGGGAACAAAACCTGCGGCCCACCTACATTATTGCCATGACAGCTTGTGCCATGAAAGGCGACCGTGAACTTTGCCTGGCCGCAGGCATGGATGATTATATCTCAAAGCCAGTCAGGGACATACAACTCAAGGAGGCCCTTGTCAGGGCTATAAATGCCAACCGCATGCCCAACCGAATGACAAACGGCCTATCCACCGAACGATGCTCTGAAAGCGTGGCCACTTGACCTGTTTTATCCGGGGAATTCCATCGCAAGCCAAAAAGGAACTACCATCAAGGGGCCAGATTGCAAATGGTAAAGGCGTTGTCATCCTCAATGATTTGGCCGCGCATCGCTGAATGTTGCAGCAGGGTGCCAAGGTTCGTTACGCGGGCCCAGGCTCAATTGTTTTCAAATTACACAGATGTGAGTTGGAACGGCATGCAAAGCGTCATGATCGCCATCACCACCTATCTCTTCAGCCCGTCAGCGCAGTATTGAAAAAGCCAAACAGCCTGCCTTTCATGCATTTGAAATGTGGCATCAACGAAAATTGACCCAAAAAACGGGTTGCGCAACGAGCAGGACATTTACGAGCCAGATTGGGCACTTGGGAGCGGGGGAGCATGAATGTAGCGGTTTGCCCATGCCAGAAAATAAGGCCAGTTGGGTCCATCAGTATGGCCGCCGTCGTGCTGCCGCCATGCCAGGTCGCCATTCAGCAAGCCGGTGTTCACGGGGGGCATGGGAGCAGTAAGGTAATCGTCGCCCACGCCAAGATCCTTCTTGCCTAACAGGCGGTAAACCGGACCGGCAGCCACTGCTGCCATGAAACTTCCATGCTGGTCCAACCACGGACCCTCTGAACCGGGCTTGCCTCCAGAAGCCCCATAACTGATGAAAACTGGGCGGGGCGCACAAAGTGCAATCAGTTCATGGGCATCCACAGGAAGATCGCCAGGCGTCAAAGGACCGCCATACTTGAGAAACGCGCCTGCCATCCAATGATATTCACCAGGCCCCGTCAGGTTTTCCACTAATTCACCCCAATGACGGCGGGACAGCTTGGCACCGCCTTCACCGGAGGATCCAATCAGGGCAATGGCAAAACGCTGGTCAAAAGCCATGGTGACCAGCGCCGCCTTGCCAAACCTGGAGAGCCCTTCAATGCCTATCTGCCGCGCATCCAAATGTGGATTGGCGCTTAAAAAATCAAGCGCCCTGCTGGCTCCCCAAGCCCAAGCCCGCAACGCCCCCCAATCCCCAGGTTTGCGGGGTTGCCCTTGGTTGCAAAGGCCGATGATTCCGCGAGTCAGGCCGGAACCGTCATCTTCCTGGTAAACAGTTGGGAATAATTCGGCGTAGCCCCAGCCATTGGATAGAACCAATTGCTGCCAATTCACACCGCCGTTGAAATTGCCCCAATGTCGGCCATGCACGTTTTCCGCCTGGTTGCTCATACCCCATTGAAATGATGGCTGACCAAATGCGAAATGAATGATGACAGGCACCCGCCCAATGGTCCCAGCCGGAAGGGTCAATGTCATGGGCAAATCCACTTGGATGCTTGGACATGCGGCATCGTCCACACGCCCCACACAATTCTCAACCAGCACCGGCAACGCTCCTTCATGGGATTTTCCTGAGGATAACACCTGCCAACGCACCGGTGGAACCCGTGACGGCACGCTCCCGTACATTTCACTTTCAAAGGCCTGGACAATTTCCGGTCGGCGCAGTTTCCACCACATCGCCGCGGAGGTGACTGGCTTGCCATTGTTCAAAGTCAGAGGATCAGGAAGCGCCGGGTAGGGGTTCGCCTTGGCCTCGTCCGTATTTTCATAATAGGGGGAATTGGTGTGAAAACCATCTGCGCCCCTCCTGAGTGATTTAATTCCCAATTGATCCATCATGTTTTGGTGGTCCTGGGCAGCGGACCAATGGAGTGGCATGGCTTGATTCATGTAAGCTGCGGAGCCTTCGGCCCAACCATGATCCACCCCCATAAAAGAAATCCAAACGAACAAGAAAACAGCCTGACATGGAGACGCAAAAATGAAAAAGGCGGATTGCAATCGTGTTGGTGACAGAACCTGAATGGAAATCATGCCTGAAGGTAACAAACATGCCTCGATCCTTAAAGGAGTTTGAATGGGCCAGGGAGGTTGGGATCCCCCATCAGGCAGTCGGAAGTATGGAGGACCGTTCACGCCGAATTTGCTCAGTGCTCTTTCATTTGCCGTTCAACCTGCCCTGCCCCGCTCGAAACAGGCGGTTAAAATTTGGAGGCAGGAAATAGCCTGCCATAGGACCAGGCACTGTGATGCCCTTCTGGACCGACGGCGGTCCTGCTTATGAGCCAGAGTTGGCTTGGTTGGCGCCAGAAACTGACTCAGGGGTTCTGGCAGGCGCAATTCGGTTGACCACATTCACCCCATTCACGGCGTCATAGGTCACATCCAGCTTTTCATCAGGCCGCAAGTCCGCCAACCGGCCAGGCCCCTCCCCATCCAGGTCAATCACACAGTGGCTGCCCAGAACAAATGATTTGCTCTCAAAAAAAGATCGAGCCCTGAATGAGCGCTCGTCCAAGTCAATAGCCGTCAGCGTACCGCTGAACGTGGCGCTGGTTTGTTTGACGACTTGAACAGTGGGAATTCCTGGAGGCCTCTCGCAGGTGATGGAGACATGGTTGCCGGGCCGAAGATCAGACAGCGAGCCTTCCTGGCCGCCCAACAAAAGGATACGCGTGGCACGGGTGAGTTGATACCGTCGGTCTGACCCAAAATCCGATGGTTGCAAGACCATGATGAAATTGGTGCGATCCACGGATTTGACCCAGCCTGAGACCTGAATCGGAATTTGAATGATTCGGCTGGCCACCAGCACACCATCGGCATCACGGTAAATAACCCGCACCATCTGCCCGGGCCGGAGTCCAGAGGCATCCTGGAGCACAGGATCCAGCAAAGCGTAGGCGCATTCGGACCCAAGATGGAATCTTTTCTGGAACAGCCATGCATAGCGGACCTCCAGCAAGTGACCGGTGGAATCCACGGCTGACACCAAGCCGGTGCAGGTTTTGACATTGCCCTCGATGGAACCACTGGAAGAATCAGCAAATGCAGGAGATGCGATCAACAAAGCCAGCGAGACGCAACCGAGAAGAAAGCGAAGTGGGAACCGTGTGGATGGAGTTTTGTTTTTCATGATAAGATTACTTTAAAAATTGAGGGCCCTTGGAGAAATATCATGCCTGCTGGCAATTCATGAGTGTCACGTTTAGTTGGATTCCTCATTGTGCTCCGGGGGAACGAAGGTGAAAGAACTGGGCCGTCCTGCCAGCCTCGCCAGCCTGGCCTGTCTTGGCTCCGCCAGCAAACGCGCGATTTCATCCAGTAAGCGGCGGCAATCCAGGGGCTTTTCCAAAAGCGCTCCCACCCCCGCCGCACGGGCTGAGGCCATCTGATTGGGACGGGCGGTGATCACCATGACCGGCAGCAAGGGATGTTTTTCAGCCAGTTGCTCAAATGTTTCCCACCCATCCATTTCTGGCATGTTCAAATCCAGGAGGATAAGATCAAAGGCATTTTGGGATATGGTTTCAAGGGCAAGTTCCCCGTTTGATACGGATTCCACCTCATATCCCTCATCCGCAAGCAGGCGCAAAAGGATT
>DAIDJC010000023.1 GCA_027451565.1 Limisphaerales bacterium
CTGATGCCGCCCAAAAGGTGGTCCAAGCCGTGAAACGCTAGTTCGTGCAATCGCCGGCACATGGCCCAGGATTCAACAGGCACAATTTTGCCCTGCCCCTCCGCGGCGGCCTGCATGGTCCCCTCTCATTACATGGACCAGCCGCACCAGTCCGTAAACCTGGAACCATATCACCGTTTGATTGCCCTCCAAAAACAGATTGTTCTCATCAGCAGGCAGAACGAAAAAACCCGCGTCCAATGCGCATTGCTCAGGGATGGAGTCCGCTTGAACCATCGCTTGCCATTATCAAAGCCTTTCCTGCTTCGAAAATTGTCCAGCGCCTGGATCGCCCGCTTTCGTCGGCTCGCCAAACCGTCCCTTTTACCCGTGCCCATCAATGAACAGGCTGCTTTTTAGACTCGCTGAATCCAAACTGAGTTGCCTCAACCCAAACCTTAATTCATAATTCTCTCCCATGGCTATCCTCATTAAACCAGACACCAAAATTCTCATTCAGGGCATCACCGGGAGTTTCGGCGGGCGCCACGCCGGTCTCTCCCTCGATTATGGCTCGTCCGTGGTTGCCGGCGTAACCCCGGGCAAGGGAGGACAATTTTTCGAGCATAACAAACATCGAGTTCCCATTTTTGACACCGTTGCAGAAGCCGTCCGCGAGACCGGCGCCACGGCAAGCGCGGTTTTTGTTCCGCCACCTTTTGCCGCGGATGCCATCCTGGAAGGCGCCAATGCCGCATTGGACCTGGTCGTGGCCATTACCGAGGGCATTCCCGTACGTGACATGATCCGGGTGAAACGTGCCCTGGCGGGCAACACCCGAACCAGGCTGATCGGCCCAAACTGTCCCGGGTTGGTCACACCCGGCGAGGGCAAGGATTCCCATGGAGGCTGCCGCATTGGAATCGCCCCGGGTTATATCCATAAAAAAGGTTCGATTGGAGTCGTATCCCGCAGCGGCACTCTCACCTATGAAGCCGTCTGGCAGCTCACCTCTCGTGGCGTGGGCCAATCCACGTGCGTCGGCATCGGCGGTGATCCTGTCAATGGAACCTCACACCTGGATGTCATCAAGCTTTTCAATGACGACCCGGAAACCAAAGGCATCATCATGATTGGAGAAATTGGAGGCAGCGCCGAGGAAGAGGCGGCCGATTGGATACGGCAGCATTGCAAAAAACCCGTGGCGGGCTTCATAGCCGGAGCCACAGCGCCGCCAGGCCGCCGAATGGGCCACGCGGGTGCCATTGTCAGCGGGGGACTGGGAACTGCCGAGGCCAAAATTGCCGCATTCAAAGCTGCTGGCATTGGCGTGGCCGCGACCCCAAGTGAAATGGCTGAAACCCTTCTCAAAATGATGTAAGGATGCTGGGATCCTGGATTTTGCCGTTTTTCACCAACTCTTTCCAGGCATGGGCTACGTAGATTTGATTCTAAATCTGTCAGCCCTGCTGCTCTGGCTGAACTGGCGATCCATCCGTTTTGATCCACTCACCCGGAGGCTGCCCACCACTCTAATGGGCACTTTACGGCCAGCCAGCCCGTCCAAGTTGCATCGATGGCATTTTTTGCTGTTTGTCCTGCTCCTGCTGATTTTGCGGGGGGTTCTGTACCGATGGCTGGGCCCGGCCACTGGCAGCTTCACCACCTATCTGGATTTCTCTGTCACATCCCAGGGGTTCAGGCATGATTCCCTCATTCAGGATCTTGCTTTTTCAGTGATCAGTTTCGCGCGTTTTTTTATTCTTTTTTACCTTGTCCTCATTTTTATGGCCATTCTCAAGGGACCCCAGCCCATTGCCGGACTAATCCGCATTCCGCTGGGTCGCGTGTATGACTGGCCGCTCTGGGCTCTCCTTGTGACGCCCTTTTTGCTGGCAAGTGTGTCTTGGGGATTGGGAGGCTGGCTGATTGGGGAAATTCCGCCCCGTATCCACACTTCGGGAGCAATTCAATTTCAAGGCGCCTTGGTCATGGGTCTTTGCGCTTATTTGACCTGGAAAATTCCCGCCTGCATCATCCTCACGCTGCACATTCTCAATACCTACATTTATTTTGGCCGGCACCCATTCTGGAATTTCATCAGTTCACTGGCACGCCGGCTTCTTCTGCCTTTGCAGGCAGTCCCGCTCAGGGTGGGTCGGGTGGATTTTGCTCCGCTCGTGCTCATGGCAATACTGCTTCTCCTTTTTCAGGCCGCTTCGCAGGTCCTGGCCTGGCTGTACATTCACCGTCTTCCCTGAACGCTCCTGCCTGGCATTGAAAGGCTGCAAAGGTCCGATTCTTGGAGCATTTCCATCAAACAAGTGGCGCTGTGCGCGGTGTGAATGTAGGACGATCTTTTGGGTCTTGGGCTTCGTTTGGGCTCAGTTAAAGGATTTGTCAAACCTGCGCCTTCGCAAACCCTCGCTCAAGTCCAAAAATCCTAGTCGCCCAGCGCCATATCTTTTCGGCCAATGCTCTAACTTTCGCAGGCCAGGGGCAAACGCACGGTAACAATCGCCCCCTCACCGGGCTGACTTCTAATTTCCAGGGTGCCCCCGTGAATCTCCACAAGCTTTCGGGATATGGTCAAACCCAGGCCCAAACCACCAGTGTCCTGCATTCTCCGTTCAAATTGCATGTAGGCGTCTATCCTCTTGAGATGTTCCGTGGAAAACCCCCGTCCTTGATCTTTCACCACCAATTCCAGTTCATCGCCTGCGATTCCCAGTTTCACATTCACAGGCTTGCCTGGCTCTGAGAAATGAAACGCATTTTGCACCAATTCCCCCACGACTTTTTTGAAATACTGCTCTTGTATGGCCACCGACCCATCGTCCGCTTGCAGCTTGAGATCCTGCATCCTGTTGCAGAGGTCCGCCACACCCACCGACACCTCGCGCACCTGGTCCCCCGCCTGACGTGTCACTGCTTTGCGCATTTCCAACACGCTTCGTTCGTCCTTGCCCACAATCTCCAGTTGGGCATGAATCAAAAAATTCTCAATCAACCGCTCCAGGCGCCGCCCGGATTCCGCCATTTCCCGCCCCATCTCAGCCACCTCCTCAGATTTGAGGTTCGCCGCGGACTCCGCGAGCAATTCCGCGTTCGACAAAATTCCGTTCAATGGCGTGCGCATTTCATGCGGCAGCATCAGGCTGATTTGTGTTTGGAGTTCGGTCAGCTTGCGCTCGGCATCCTCACGCACCGTCTGCACTTTCTTGAGCCGCGCATCCACCGCCGCGTAGAGTTCCTCAATCCGAAACGGCTTGGGAAGATAATCATCCGCCCCCATTTCCATCCCATGCCTCATCCCCCTCGCATCCGCCAGACCGGTCATCAAAATAAACGGCGTGGCCGCAGTCCTTTGGTCGCCTCTCAACTTCTCCAAAGCCACATACCCTTCCCCGGTTTTTCCCATGTTTACATCGCAAATGACCAGGTCCGGCAAAATTTCCCACGCCATGCGCACCCCGGCTTCACTGCTTACCGCTTCCGCCACCTCATATCCCTCCTGCGTCAGCGCCAGATTGATCATCTCACGCAACCAGTCTTCATCATCAATCACCAGGATTTTTCGCTTCGCCTTTTTATCCATCACAGGTTTAAATTAATCTTTCATTCCAAGCAGGTTTCATTCCAAAAAATCCAGCTTTTCCCCTGCTTTTCTCTAATTTGCCCCCAAAAACGGATGGTTGGATTTGCCACGATTCGCATTCACAAAACCCACCCCCCCGCAATTCTTTCATGGGTCTAAGGCAGCACCCTCAGCAAAGTGGCACTTTTTTTTACAACCGCCCATCAAAACTGTCTAAAAAGGAGCCAGACCGGTTGGGTCCAATTTCTCCAAGCTTCATTTGCCCCGCTGATCCACTCCCAGATACGGGTTGATGGTTTTGCCCATGTAAACCTGCCGTGGCCGGTAAATGCGGCTCTTGGGATCATCCATGATTTCCTTGTAGTTGGCGATCCATCCCGGCATGCGGCCTATGGCAAAAATCACCGTGAACATTTCTACAGGTATCCCTATCGCCCGCATGATGATGCCGCTATAAAAATCCACATTGGGGTATAATTTCCGCTCCACAAAATAGGGGTCCTTGAGAGCGGCTTCCTCCAGTTTTTTGGCAATGTCCAGAAGCGGATCCGTGATGTGCAGCTTTTCCAGCACACTGTCGCAGGCCCGTTTGATGATTTTAGCCCGGGGATCGTGGTTTTTGTAAACCCGGTGCCCAAATCCCATCAGCTTTTTACCGCTGTTTTTATCCTTGGCGGACATGATGAATTTGGAGCCGTCATCCCCCTCCTTGTGGATCTGGTCCAGCATTTCCAAGACCGCTTGGTTGGCGCCACCATGCAACGGCCCCCATAAGGCGCAAACACCGGCTGCGCAGCTTGCAAAAAGGTTCGCCTGGCTTGATGCCACCATGCGTACAGTGGAGGTCGAGCAGTTCTGCTCATGGTCCGCATGCAAAAGAAATATTAAATCCAGAGCCTTTACCACTTCGGGCTTCAATTCAAAATCCTCATACGGCATGGAAAACAGCATGTGCAAAAAATTGGCCGTATATTTGTAACTTTGTTTCGGGTAAATCAGCGGCAAACCATGGGATTTGCGGTAAGAGTAAGCCGCAATGGTCCGCACCTGCGAAATCAGCTTGGCCACGTAAACGTCAAATTGTCGCAACTTGCCCCATTGCCAGTTCATCAAGCCCTCGTCAAAGCAACTGGCTGCATTGATCATGGATGAAAGTATCGCCATCGGATGCGCCCCGGTGGGAAAACCTTCAAAATGATACTTCATGTCTTCGTGCAGAAACTGGTGCTCCGCCAGAAGGTCGCTAAAATGTTTGAATTGCTTCGCATCGGGCAGGGTCCCGTAGATCAATAGATAAGCCGTTTCAATGAAATTAGACTTTTCAGCCAGCTCCTCGATTGGAATGCCCCGGTATCGCAAAATACCCTGGTCACCATCAATGAAGGTCACTTTGCTCACGCAGGAACCAGTGTTTCCATATCCGTCATCCAAGGTGATGTACCCCGTGCTCGCCCTCAAGGCGCTCACGTCCAGCGCTTTTTCCCCCTCAGTCCCAACCAATGTCGGAAGTGAGAATTGCTTTCCGTCCAGTTCCAGTTTGGCTTGTGTGCTCATATTCCTCGTCAATGTCCCTGTTGCATTAATTTACCTGATATGACTTTGCCGCTGCGGGCAACCGATGGCAAGCCACGAAAACATTTTTTTCAGGAATTTATTTAAGTTAACCTCAACCATCAGGGTCATTTGAACATTTCAAGGGATGCATTCCGCCATGCATTTCGGCTCCGCCAAGGTGACTAGGCCGGGCGCCTTGGTTTAAAATTCCGGGCCAACAATAACCCCCGCAAATCTGTCGCCCAGCTTTGATGATTTGGCCTTGGATCGCCAGAATTTCATTTTGCAGCATCCCGTTTTCGTGGAACTCCCTTTTTCCATTTTCTTTTTCCTCGTCCAGCCATTAATTTGGTCCGGGTAAAACATGGCATTGAACCTTTTCAACACGCTCACGCGAACCATCCAGCCTTTCGAACCGATTGAAAAAGAAGGAAATAATGTAGGGCTTTACTGTTGCGGCCCAACAGTTTATGATTACGCTCACATCGGCAATTGGCGTACATTTGTCTTTGCAGACCTTGTCCGGAGGGCCCTCCAATTCCAAGGTTTTACCGTGCGCCATGTCATGAATATCACCGATGTGGAGGATAAAATCATCCAGCGCGCCCAGGAACGGCAGGTTTCCCTCGAATCCTTCACGCGGTCTTACGAGCAGGCTTTCCTGGAGGATCTCCAGAGCCTGAGCTGCCTCAAGCCGCACCAAACACCCCGCGCCACAGATCACATCGCTGAAATCATTGGGATGATTCAGCAACTCATCCAGCGAGGGTTTGCCTACCGCACCCCGGATGGTTCGGTGTGGTTTAGCATCCATAAATACGCCGCTGCAGGTCATCAATACGGTCGTCTCCTGCCCATTCAATTAGACGAATTGCGCGTTGGAGAACGGGTGGCCACCGATGAATACGCCAAGGAAGCCGCCTCAGACTTTGCCCTCTGGAAAGCCCGTGTCCCTGCAGATGGGTCCATTTTCTGGCCATCCCCGTTTGGTGATGGACGTCCGGGTTGGCACATTGAATGTTCCGCCATGTCCGTGAAGGCCCTGGGACCCACATTTGACCTCCACCTGGGCGGGGAAGACCTGAAATTCCCCCATCATGAGGATGAAATTGCCCAAAGCGAAGGGGCAACCGGCAAGCCTTTCGCCCGATTCTGGCTCCATGGCGCCCACCTTCTGGTGGAGGGCAAAAAAATGAGTAAATCGCTTGGAAACTTTTTCACGTTGCGCGATCTCCTCACCCGGGGGTTTTCAGGCCGGGAGGTTCGATGTCTCCTGCTCACCGCGCACTATCGTGAGACTTTTAATTTCACCGTGGATGGATTGCATGCCGCCCGATCCTCTCTTTCCCGCTTGGATGAATGCCTGGACAAGTTGAAGGCCGCCGCCGGCCCCCAAACCCCTCCCATCTCCACCACCCCGCATGCGGCATCGGTCGAGTTGCTGAAGACCTTTGGGGAGGCTATTTGCGATGACCTAAATATTTCCGCAGCTTGGGCTGCTGTTTTTAAGTGGGTTTCCGCCATCAACCGTCAAGCCGCCACCGCTGCGTTGAACCCCGCAGACGCCAGCATGGCCTTGGCAGCTTGGGAACGCGTGGATTCAGTCCTGGGAATGGGTTCACGACCCACCACAAGCGCGCCGCCTGAAATCATGGCCCTGGCCCAGGAACGCACCGAAGCCAAAAAAAACCGCGATTTTAAGCGGGCGGACACCTTGCGGGCCCAACTTAAAGCTCTCGGCTGGGTGATTGAAGACACCCCCGATGGAATCAAACTGAAAAAAACAGAGCCATGACTGACCGGGGGCGTTTCATTACTTTTGAAGGATCGGAAGGTTGCGGAAAATCCACCCAGATCCGCATGCTTGCCGAGCGCCTGCGCCAGCGCGGCCTTGTCGTCCGCACCCTGCGTGAGCCGGGGGGGACATCCATAGGCGAGGAAATCCGGCACACCCTCCAGCATAGTTCACAAAACCATCTCATGACTGCGGAGGCTGAGCTTTTGCTCATGAATGCCAGCCGCGCCCAACTCGTGCGTGAAATCATTCGTCCCGCTCTTGAGGCCGGCGAATTTGTCCTGTGCGACCGTTTTCTTGATTCCACCCACGCCTACCAAGGGCATGGACGGCAGCTCCCGCTTGATCTTGTGCAAACCATCACCCAATTTGCCGTGGGTGAAACGCTGCCTCACCTTACCTTTTTGCTCATCGTTTCGCCGCAAGAGGGAGCCAAGCGCATCCAATTGAGGCAGGCCACGGCCACTCCGCAGCGTGATCGAATTGAAGAAGCGGATGCCGCCTTTTTTGAAAGGGTCCAAAGGGGTTTTCAACAACTGGCCGCCCAACATTCCAAGCGAATCAAAATAGTGGACGGGACTCCATCCCCCGAAAAGGTGAGCCTTGATATTTGGAATCATATTCAACCCTTTCTCCCGGTCCGGTGATTAGGGCTGGCATGAAACCCTCGGATTAATGAAGGACAGGCGGTATTTTTAAAACGAGGCACCTTTGCGTTTGTGCTGTGACCTTGAACCGCTCGCCTATCCGCAAGCCCTCCACCCAGCAAATCATTCCCCGGCCAGTGGTGGCCACCACCTTCTGGCGTCTCTCTGCGGCGGAAATTTTCGCGTTTACAAATAAATCCTGCAATTTCACCGCGCGATCCATGCCGATGGGCTGAAACCTGTCCCCCGGTCGCCAATGCCGAAGAATAATTGCCGACCCCACGGCTTGGGCATCAAAAAACTCCTCCTTGGGGAATGCTGTTTTGGGACCGGATAGGAAAGGCATGGATTTAATCTCCATGGCTTCGACCCGCCAATCAAAGGCGCGTTCCCCTAGATGCACGCACCCCTCTCCCTGGCCCAGTTCCAGCCGCACCTTGTCCGACTTGAATGCCAATGGCGTTAAAATTTCCTTTTGCAGCAGCCCTTCTCGGGTTCGCCGGATCCTTTGCCCATCGTGGAGGTTCACCCAAGTCTCCGGCGATTCGCGCAGTTTTTCCACGACCACAAATTCCGGTGCCTGGCCCATGGCAGTGAGTTCATCCCGCAAAATCTGGCGCTGTATGGCTGGGTCCAAACCCTGAAAGGGTTGGACAGATTTTGTTCCGGGCCGGCTTTCTTTTTGTTTCAACCATGCCTGGGCTGCGTTGGACACCACCCTGGATTCGCCCTGGATGATTTCCATGCTTCGCAGGACCGCCGCATCCAGACCGGGCTGGTACCTGCGCCGCAATAATGGCAGCAAATGGTTTCGAACACGGTTTCTCAGCGCATCCTCAAGCGCATTGGAAGAATCCTCGCGATGGAGGATTTTTTCTGCCTTCACGTACCCGTGGATTTCCCTCCTGGAAAAGCCCAAAAAAGGCCGGATCAACAACAGCCGCGGATCCGCCGGCGATGGGGATTTCCATTTCATCCCCGCCAGTCCAGTGCCGCCGGCGCCCCTCAACAGGCGTAAAAAAAATAATTCGACCTGATCATCCGCATGGTGTGCCAGAGCCAGAACACCATATCCTTCCCGGTTGGCCACTCCAGCCAGGAATTCATGGCGAAGTCGGCGCGCGGCCATTTCCACGGAGATTTTTGCGCGCGCCGCCACCGCAGCAACGTTCCCCCGCCCATTATGAAAAGGCAGATTCAACTCGCGCGCCATATCGCCTGCCAGGTCTTCGTCCAAATCACTTTCCTTTCCCCGAAGCTGATGATTGTAATGGGCCACTCCCAGCTTCACACCCCACGCCGGAGCCAGTCGTTGAAACAAATGAAGCAAGGCCATGGAATCGGCCCCGCCAGACACTCCAAGCAGGATTTTTTGGCCATCCGCCACCAAACCCTGGTTGCGGATGATCGCATCGGCGCGCTGCTGAAAATTATTTTTCACACTGGATCAGGCGTGATTGACTTGCTGAAGGGCATGGCCATATTTACGCCCTTATTTAAGGGGTCGCCGCAGCTCTTGCCAATTCATTTTGACTTCACTCCACCTCATCCAACACGGTTTTTGGGGGTTTGGTTGGACCGGTGCGCTTCCCAAACGTGCGCTCCTGGCATTCATGGCCCATTCCCTATGCGATAAAAGCGCTGGGGAATTTGGGCTGCTCCTGGGTCGCCGTATTGCCATGTTCCCGAGACATCAAGAATGTTTGTCACCAAGGGTTGCCAAACGATTGGGGGGGCCAGGTTGCTGGCGGCTTGCAATACATAGGCCTGGCCGGGAACCCCAGTCACAATCAATAATGGCGGCCCCATGCCGGAGGGCAAAACCTCGGAAAGACCCGGAAATACAACCTGAATGCTCACAATTTGATCATTCGTCCCTCCCATGCCATCACTCACCACGCAAATGAATTGGTCATTCACATTCAGGGGATTTTCATACCCAAGCCATCCCGGGGTATTGGTGTTTAAAATCACACCATTCGTGGATGTCGTCACTTCGGCCAGTTGAACTGGATCGCCATCCGTGTCGCTCCAATATCGGGCAAGATTGCTGATGGACAGTTCAAGAATAGTCCCTGCGGCGCGCTCCACAGTTACCGGCAGCGCCGTGGGCGGATGATTCGTGACCCATTCTTGGTATTGGTTTGTACAACCCAATGTATTCGCATCTCCGGAATAGATTGCCAAAATAATATTGGTCCCTCGCGGCAAGATTGCGCCACCGGTTGTCTCCCCAATCCCGTTGGTCAAATCAGTTGCTTGAAAAAATGACCCGTTGGTAAACCATTGTACCTGGCCCGTCCCCGTAACCGGGATGATCTGCCCATTAAAGGTTAATGGCACAAGGTATCCCGCAGGGTTCGACGAAGATGAGATCATCAACTGGCTTGGCTGAGGAGTCACCATCAAATTGGCAATGGAACTGGTGACACTGCCTCCAGATGACAAAACTTCGACTGAATAGCCACCGGTTTGAGTCGAAACCAGGTTTGTAAAAACCAGGCTGCTGGTGATGGCCCCGGTCAGGATCATGTTGTTTTTATACCATTGAAATGTCATGGGCGTACAGGCCGAGGCGGCCACTTGAAACGTTGCAGACATACCCGCCTGATTGGTCTGGCTCATGGGCGACAAAAGAATTTGGGGCGGCTCACCATCCAATATCGTCACTGAATTGGTCGAATGGGATGTGTTCCCGTAGGCATCACTCACAGATAATAACACGGGATAGGTCCCGGGTGAGAGGGCCGTCCCGGCAACCGGCTCTTGTTTGATGGTCAAAGGCAATGAAAGGTCCGTCGCCCCGATGTAATTGGTACCGGTCAGATCAGGCAGTGAAACACTGCAATTAGTTGTGGCGGTCAAGGTAAGGTTCGTGAATGAATAAAGAATGGACGGCGGGGTTGTGTCCCGGACGATCACCTCACGAACCACACTGGCAGAATTGGATGAAGGATCCGTTGCCGTGTAGGTCAAATAGTTTGTTCCCACAACGGACGTATTGATTGAGCCAAGAATCGAGACAGGCAGCGAGCCTGCACAGAGGTCTAAGGCGGTCGCGCCTGGATCCATAAAGGTTCCGCCCAATTCCACAAACATGGGATTGAAACCATTAAGAAGGACTGCCGGAGGCAGGGTATCTTCCACCGTGACAGACGTGAAATTGGTGGCTGATCCATAGCTATTGGATGCCACCACCTGGACAAGATGATTGGAGAATGCGAGGTTAGTCAGATTCAAATCCGACCGGGTTTCACCGGCCAAAAGATTTCCATCCAAAAACCATTGATACGCGGGAGCGGGTGATCCCAAGGCGGTAATTTGAAATACCGGGTTGTTGGAGCCGCACTGCACCACGATGCCGGGCGGCAGGCTGGTAACGATGACTGGAGGCTGATAAACAAACAATGCGGCAATGGAACTGGTGCAGACTCCAAAAAGGTTGGTGACGATCACTTGATAGTTTCCATTATTGGTTGGAGAAACGGAGTCCAGCGCCAGGAGATTGCTGGAGCTTCCGATCAATCCGGAATGGTCCGGAGCCAGGAAACTTCCATTCTCCAGCCATTCATAGGAAAGCGGAGCCGAACCGGCAGCCTGAGCTTGAAACTGGACCTGACTGCCGATTGAAACCGTTTGTCCCGTGGGCGGCACGGTGATGGACGGGGCAAATCCCACTTGCACAAACGCAACGCTGCTGGTGATGGATCCGAAAACATTTGTCACCACCAGGGAATAGAAACCTGCATCAGCGCTGGTAATGCTGGAAAAAGCCAGATTGTTGGATTCCGACCCCGTCACATTTCCGCCATCCACCAGGTTGGTTCCGTCAAATTGCCACTGAAAGAACAGCCCTGGCGCACCCTGCACGGCTGTGGAGAGTTCTACCGCTGCACCATTGGTTGCGGCCACATCCTGCGGTTGGCTCATAAAAAAAGGAAGGGACAGCGGCGCCAGCGCATTGATCAAGTTAGTGCCGGCGGGAGTGCCCAACCCGGTGCACAAGTCATATCCCGGCACGGCGTAAAACAAACCAGGGGTGTTGGTGCCCACATTGTTTCCCGATATGACATCGTGAAAACAACTGGCGGCATTGGATCCCAGGCCTATTGTGTACAACGCGGGATTCAAAAATCCCGGGCCCGTCCCGCCGGGTTCAGTGCCGGCAGCTTGTTGGTTGACCAAGGCACAGAAACCCGCCCACAGGGGCGCCGCGCAACTGGTGCCGCCTGCGGGTGTTTCGCTGCCATTATTGAAAAGGACATACACTGAATCCGCCGTCAGCGCCACATCCGGTATGTTTCGCCACGAGGATGATCCCATGTTATTGGTCATGGGCACGGCAGCTTGCCAGGTGGGGATGACATAATTGGTGCTGATCCCCCCGCTTGTTCCCGTGTTTCCGCCCCAGTTCCATGCAGATTCAGATTCATAGCCTGCGGCTTGCCCGCCCATGACCAGGCTGGTGCCACCCACGCTGGTCACATAGGGACTGTCCACGGGAATGGGTCCTCCAACACCCGTGATCATGCCAGCTCCAGTGTAGGCATCGGTATCTCCAGACGCCTGAAAAAATGCCTGCCCCTGCGCTGCCATTTCCATCAGGATGGAATCCAGCGTCCCTCCCGAACCAGTCCAATCGTACATTGGGCCATTGCCAACCAGCCAGGATGAACTCACCTGCCGCGCTTGGTTGTCGGTTGCGATGGCATTATAAACATCATAAGGCGAAATGCCCTCGTAAACCGTCACATTGGAAATGCCAGGAGCCATGGCAATGGTGAGTTCGATATCCAATGAAACTTCCAGCACGGCGTTGTTAATCTGGCTAAAACCGGGCACCCCGCTCACGGAATCGAGGAGGACATTGGTCAAGGGAACCGGCGGGTAAAAACAGCGCGCCTCGTAATTTGAAATATCCTGGGCGTAGTAGCCATCGAATTCCACCAAGGCAACCTTCTGACCTGTACCGGTCAATGCGGAACCAGGCACATAAGCGTGCCGAAAATCCGCGCCCCAATAATTGCCGCCGGGCGCTGAACCGCCAGCCGGGCGCCCCACATGACCTGCCGGTGTCATTTCCACCTGCGGGCGTGGACGCCGCTCATTGTTCAATCCCCAAACATCTGCCAGCGCCAATCCATTCGGAACCGATGGGTTGACATCCGGCGCATAAAAGCAATGTGCCTCGCCATGCCTCTGGTAATTATATAAATGGACATGAAAGGCCCGCTGCACCGCATCCGCTTTCCCTGCCACATCCAGCACAAGCCGGTTGCTGTGGCGTCGCACCACGGTCAATCCATTCGAAACTGCGTAGCCTGCCAGGCATGCGTATTGCGTTGCAGTGGGACCATACCGGTTTAAAAAATCACCCGGGGTGAGAAAGTGATGAAAAAGCGGACTTTTGGGGTCGTACAATTCATGGATGAAAACTTTCAAGCCTTGAGGATCGCGGACTGGCAAACCAAGGGACAAATTCAACCAATTTGACCCAGCCAGATTCCCCACAACCCGGCATCCAACGCTTGGTGGACTTGAAAAGCCGGGTAATTCATGAAAACCGGTGGAGGCAGCCTCAACATGATCCGCGCAGGTGACAACCAAGAACCCAAAAAACGCAATGGCCCGCAACAATCTGTGCCAAATCCTACCCATTTAAAGCGCAATGAATGAAATGAGAACATAGTTCAAAATGTAAGGTTTGTCTATTCAGACAAAATCCATTCAAGGCGGGCGATTTTCAAAAAAGGTGACCGGTGCTGGAATGTATTTTCATTGCGGCAACAAGATGATTCATGCATTTTGCCACCTCGACAATCAAACATGGCCACCCCATCCGATTCCAAAACCCAAAGCAACGCAACCCGCTTGTTGCCAGCGCTCTACGGAACACTCCACATGTTACTGGCAGGCTTGGTCCTTGGCTTTGTCTTCCTGCCTTTGCATGATGGACTTTTTTGCGTGTGTTTCCTGGTCTGCGCCATTGTGTCGTGCATGGTGGGTTTGGCCCGTCAAATGCCATGGCAAAATATTTTGATGGGTGCGGGCATTGCGGCGGTGATTGGCTCGCTGGCCCACGCTCTGAGCGCCATTCACTCCTGGGCCATACCATTCGGGCCAATTTATTTTCACGAAGCATGCGGAGCGCAGCTACTGGACTTGCTGCCTTGGCCCATCTCTCTTCTCTGGGTGGCAGCCATTCTGAGTTCAAGGGGTACAGCAAGGGTAATTTTGCGGCCCTGGCGCAAGCTTAAAACTTACGGCTACTGGCAGCTTGGATTGACCTCTGTGCTGGCCATGCTCCTGGACCTTGCCATCGAACCTTATGCCACCACCAGCCAGCATTTCTGGTCCTGGCAAGCCACCAAAATTCCACTGAACTGGTACGGCGCATCGCCCCTCAATTTTATCAGTTGGGCCTTGGTGGCCTTGTTGATCCAAGCCTTTGCAACCCCGGCCATGGTTAAAAAAAGGCCCGGCAGCCGCAGTCCCCTGGACATGTTGCCTGTGACGGCATGGCTTGGCTTGGTGATCTTTTGCGCCGTGGGATGCGGCCGATCCGGCCTTTGGCCGGCGGTCACAGCCGATGCCTTGTTGGTCTTGCTCACGGCTGGCTTTGTGATTCCCGGGGCGCGTTGGTAAACTCGGTTTCTCCTGACGGGCATTTTGTGATGCGCAATCTGGCCACCTTGGGTCCGTCCATTTCATCCACCCTTAGTTCAAAACCGTTCACAACAAAAGCCTGCCCAGGCTTGGCGAATCCGCCCTGATGCTGGGTCACCCACCCACTGACGGTGGCCACCCCCTCTTCATGAGTCACCTGGCCGATGATTTTCTCCAGTTCATGCAGGGGCAGTCCGCCGCTGGCTTCCCAAGCCTGGTCCTGCAAATGCCGGAGTTCGGGAACCTCCGAGTCAAATTCATCCTGTATTTGCCCAACCAAGGCCTCCATGACATTTTCCAAAGTTGCCACTCCCAATGTCCCGCCATACTCATCCACCACCATGCAAAAGTGGAGTTTCCGGTCTAGAAAATGTCTTAAGAGCTTGTCCAGGCGGACACTTTCCGGGACGCAAGGCAGTTTACGTGCATGCGGCAGCAACTGGCCCGCTGAGCCAGAAAGTTTGCGGCAGGCATAGATGTCCTTGATGTGTACCACCCCCAAAGTACGGTCAGGATCACCTCCTTCACAAAGGGGGTAACGGGAATAGCGGGTGCGTTCGACCAATTCCAGGCAGTCGGCCATGGATGCCGAGATGTCCAGGGTGACAATTTCGCTGCGCGGCCTCATGACTTCACGCACAGTGCGGTTACGAAGGTCCAGGGCGTTTAAAATCAAATCCCGCGCATCCCTTGGTGCTTGCGCGGTTTTCAATGCCATCCGGAGTTCCTCCTCCGATTGGCTGGCGCTGAGCGTTTCCGGGTCAACACCCAATTGGCGCACAACGGCTTGGGATGAAGCCTGCAGGAGCCAGATAAAAGGGTACGAAATTTTATAAAACCAATGCAGGGGAGATGCAACCCAGAGCGCGGTGGATAGGGTCCTTCGAATGGCCACAGCCTTGGGGACTAATTCACCCGCCACAATGAGGAGGTAGCAATTGACAAAAAATCCCACACCCAAGGCTATATGCCCCCGGGTTGCGGGTGACGGAATATTTAGCAGGTCAAACAATGGGGTGAGCAGGCTTTCAAATACCGGCTCCACGGCCACACCCAGCCCCAGACTGACGAGCGTGATCCCAAATTGAGTGGAGCTTATATAGGCATCCAGATGGGAGATGATGTGACGGGCTGTCCTTGCCCGGCGGTTTCCCCGCTGGGCTGGACCTGAAAGCTGTGTGTCCCGGATGCGCACCAGGGCCAGTTCAGCCGCCACAAAAAAGGCATTCAGCAAAACCAACGCCAACACGGCCAGAAGTTTCAGAGCGATGAGGATAAACGCATTCATAAAGCTGCAATCAAAGGTTCATCTCACCAAACATCACCTTGAGAATGTCTTGAAAGGCCGCGATGCCCACCTCCTGCCGGTCACTGGCTATCACAATGGCCACACGCTGCCCGGCGCGTTGCATTTGGCGCAGGGCAGTCTCCAGCCGCGTGGCCTCGTCCAGAAACAATGCCGGGATCATGTATTGCGCCACAGGACGTTGAATGTCCAATTTCTCCTGGTATTGAATCAATCCCATGTCCAGCAAACCAGCCACGCGACGATGCCCCTCACGGTTTTCCCAGACGGGCATGCGCATGATGTTGTGTTCCCTGCATTTCTTCAGGACATCGGCAAAAAGATCAGTGGATTCCACCGCGACTGCCTCGGTCCAGGGCTTGGTGATGTGCGCGACGGTGAATTTTTGGAGGTCCAGTATGCGATTGATCATGGTGCGCTCATCCACGGTCAGGTTGCGTCCATATTCCTGCATAATAGCCCTGAGTTCTTCCCTGTTGCCGAACAGTCGGCGCGGTCCGGTGGACCTACCGAATACCGTCAATAATGCATGGGAAATGCCCTCAACCACGGATACCACCGGGCTTAGCAGGAGGTTGATGAACCGAAAAGGATGGGCCGCCGACAGACAAAGGGAATTGGGATTCGAGCGAAACAGCATTTTGGGAAGGAGGTCGAACAAGGCATAAAACCAAAACACAGCCAGGAAAAAGAAAATGGCTGTTCTGACCTCATTGCCCATGAACAAGTTCTCCAGACTGACCAGGGTCCAGCCCAGGATGAAAAAATTGGCCAGGGTGTTGCCCACCAGGATGGTCCAGAGAAACCGCTCTGGTTTTTCAAGGAACCCATTCAGCAGCCGCGCGGAAGGTTTTCCCGCACGGGCCAGGTGCCGGATACGGAGACGGTTCAGCGCAAAGACCCCCGCCTCCATCCCCGAAAAAAGGAATGAGGCCATCAATAAGAAAGCCAGCGCCAGCCAGTTCATCATTGTGGGTGCCGGGGTCATATATGCAGTGTCATTTCACTTTTCGCGCCAGCAATTCACGCACGCGCCGCCCATCTGTTACCAGCGCCTTCAACATCAGGCCTGCAAATCGCGCCTCGGCGCCGTTTTCAGGAACGATGCCCAAAAGATGCGTCAGCAATCCTCCCATGGTTTCCACCTCCGGCAAATCCGGCAGCGCGGGGTATTCCCGCCGGAAATCATCCAGCCTCATCAAACCATTCAACCTCCAGCAATCGGGTCCCGCTTTCTCCATCATCAACCCCTCCGAAACCGCAGGCGAACGAAAACGCCCCACAAGCTCGGCCAGGATGTCCTCCATGGTTACGATTCCAGCCGTGCCCCCAAACTCGTCCAACACCACCGCCAACCCGCGCCTTTGCTTTTGCAGGGCCTGGAATAGTTGCAGCAGGTTCATGGTTTCGGGCACAAATGAAGGCAATTCTATGGCCTCCGACAGGTCTATTTCAGGATTTAAGAGCAGCGCGCGGGTGTTCAAAATACCCACGATGGTGTCCGGGGTCTCGTCATAGATGGGCAGTCTGCGATGGCGATGGCGGCGTGCGGCGGCAATCATTTCCTGAATGCTGGCGGCATCGCTCACCGCCGCCATGCCTGCCCGGGGTCGCATCACATCACGGGCCGTGCGTTGATCCAGGCTGATGATTTGCAGGATGATTTCCTTTTCCGATTCGCCCAGCGCCCCCTGGGTGGATGCCATGTCAATGAGCTCATGGTATTCCGCATCGGACAAGGCATTGGAAGCCGCCGGGGCGGAGGTGAAGGAGGAAAGAAGCAGCAGGTTCAGGGTTTGGGCCACGCGATACACTGGCTTGGTGAGCTTGGCGAACACAAAAAGCGGCAGGGCTGCCCGCAGTGCCCATCGCTCCGGCTGGCGCACGGCAAGGGTTTTTGGAAAAACCTCGCATCCCACCAGCGTCAAAACAGCCATGAGCAGCAGAACCAGGGCCATGGTCCAACGCTCCTGGATGGCCAAGGTCAGTGTCACCAACAACATTGCCGCATTGGCAAAAGTGTTGCCCAAGGCCAGCACGGCAAGCAAATCCACGGGCCGCTGCAATAATTGGGCCACCATGCCGCCACGCCGTGGATGCTGTTCCGCCATGCGCCCCACCTGCCACTTGTTCAGCGTGAATAATGCCGTCTCGGAAAGGGCAAAAAGAAAGCTGACTGCGGCAAACAACAGGATGACCATCACTGCAGGTTGCATGGCCAAAGTATGCCCCGGTTCCAGTGTTTTAAAAAGGCAAATGCAGGCATAAAAGTCCCCTTCAAAGATTTCTTAATCCCCTGGTTCATATCCAAAAGCGCGACAATAGGGGGCCAATCTGGCTTGCAATGGCGCCAGCGCCTGCCTGTAAAACCGCCACCGGCTTACCGCCTTTTGATGCACCGGCTGCGCCACGGCAGCACGATTCGGAGATACCACCAGACGGCTTCCGGATGTTTCATAAAACCGGCTTTGCATCGAATCCCAATCCAACCCCATGAAACCGGTCATTCGCCGCCCCTCCGCGTCCGGGTTCGCCACGAGGGTTTCATACGGGCTTTCCTGCCACTCAAATCCACCCATTTCCCGCAATTTCAGCCAGACGTCCATCAGGTCGCAATAGTGCTTCAATAGACGCTCCCATCCCGTGTAATTGGAACTGATTGCGTTCAGATTTAAATTCTGAAAATAACAACTCACCAGAACGTCACGCGGGTCGCGCAGGGCCACGATGATTTTTGAGCGCGGAAAAATCCGCAGCCACAGGTGCAGGGCGCCGGTGTAGGACGGATTTTTATCCAGGTGCAGAACGGGCGCGCCCGGTTTCGAAACCCCGCCTCGGGCCAGGCTTTTGAAATATCGCTCCCTGAAAAAACTCCTGCGACTGGGCGAAAGGGAATCCAGCCCTTGCGCGGACAGCCGTGTTCCGCCTTCCATGGGCGACAGCGATTCCAAAACCTCCTGACCAAAGGCCGGAGGTTCGTCATGGGCCAAAACCCGGGGGTGCGCCCCAAGTATTTGCTCCAGCAAGGTGGTGCCGCTGCGGGGATGACCCGCCAGTAGTATGACCTGTTCCTCTGTTGTTTCCTTTCCCCGCCCTTCCTCCGCCCAGCAGCGAATCATGCCGGCCTTGATTTCGTCAAGGGTCTCCCGCCGCCTCCGGTCGAACTGGTCATAAACATCCTGAAGCCGTTTCACGGGCTGTATCCGGCACAAAATGGCTTTCGCCTCCTCCAGGTTTTTCAAAGCCTCCTCGTGCCGCATGGTCTTATCCAAAACCAACGCCAGTTCGTGATGACAGGCTTGACGGGACGGCAGGTTGGTTTGAGAACTTTCCAGTGCGCCCCTGAAAATGGTTTCTGCCTCCTCCAGTTTTCCGAGATGCGCTTTCATCTTTCCATGCAGGCATTGCACCTGCCCATCCACCGGGTGATCCTCAAGCAATGGTTGCAATATTTCCAGGGCCTCCTGCGGTTTGCCTTCCAGGTCCAGCCATTCCACCATGCTCAACCGGGCTTTGATTGACCCCGGATTGCACTCAAGTGCCTTTTTAAAACATTCACGGGCCTGATCCATCCACTGTAGGTGATGGTGCTGCTGTCCCACCAAAATGAGCAAGGCCGCATCTCCCCGGGCCAGTTCCATTGTCCGCTGAAATGCGAGCCCGGCCTCTTCAAACTCCAGGGCACGGCTTGCCGCCACCCCGTATTCAAACCAAAGCTCCGCCATGTCAGGAAACCGCTTTAAAAGCTCCGCATAACGGGTCATCCCACGATGAAATTTTCCACCCAACATGTCCCGCTGGGCAGCAACCCACTGGTCCTTGTCAAACTCCCTCAACGAAGGCGATGCGGCTTTCTGGATGGCGCTCATCAAGATTACCGCTGAAAAAATCGAGCCACCGCCTCGGTCCTGGTGCGGACCTGAAGTTTTTCATAAATCCTGCGGATGTAGGTATGGACGGTCTCGTAGCTGATATCGAGTTTCTCGGCGATTTCCTTGTAGATCAGCCCCTGGGACAGAAGGTCCAGGACCTGTTGCTCGCGTTCGGACAACTCGGACAACTCATCCGTTGGCCGGGCCTGAGCCTGGGGCTTTTGAAAGGATTGAACCACCTTGCGCGCAATATGCGTAGTCATGGGGGACCCCCCTCGTTTGACCTCGTGAATGGCTTCGATTAGTTCCTTGCCCGGGGTGCGTTTGAGCATGTAGCCGCTGGCCCCGGCGGCCAGGGCGTTGAATATATTTTCCGTGTCCTCATAAACGGTCAACATCATGACCTGCGTTCCGGGAAGCATCGCCTTCAATTGCCGGACACATTCCACGCCATTCATTCCAGGCAGGTTGATGTCCATGAGCACCACATCAGGCTTTACCTGAGGCAGCGCCGCCAGTGCATCCTCTGCGCTGCCGTGGTCGCTCGCCAGCCGGAAACCCGGGGCGCGGCCAATCACCTTGGCCAGCGTCCCGCGCAATTGCTCATTGTCCTCGACTATGGAAATTGTCGTTGCCATTTCAAACCCCCGCTCCTGCCTGCACCGCTTGTGCTGTTCATTCTGAAAGCGGAACAATCAACTGAACCATTGTGCCGCCTTCCGGCCCGGGTCCAATCTCAAAATGACCCCGGACTTCCTCCAGGCGCCGGCTCATGTTTTTAATCCCGTTGCGCATGGACTTTTTGGCCATGTCGCCGGGCCCGCGCCCGTTGTCCTCCACGCCAAGGATAAATTGTTTGGCCTCCAACCGCAACCATACTCGGGCCTGGGTTGCCTGGGCATGCTTGACCACGTTGTTGACAGCCTCTTTGAAGGCCAAAAAGACATTGTGTCGCACTTCCGGCAGGATTTTGGCGGCGGGAAGGCTCGCGGGAAGGTCGCTCCGGAACCGTATCCCCGCCAGCGCAAAGTAATCCTGTGCGTATTGACAGGCATAATTAACCAGGCTTTCCACCGTGTCATTGGAGGGATTCACCGCCCACACGATCACGTCCAGCGCCCGAGTGGTTTCCCTTGCGGTTGCGCCAATCTGCCGGGCATGGTTTTCCACCTCACTGGGGATGTCCTTGTCCGCCTCGGCCAATTCCCCCAGCAAGGCCACCTGGGTGAGGTTCGCGCCAAGTTGATCATGGAGGTCCCGCGCAATGCGGGACCGTTCGCGTTCGATTAATTCCTTTTGGTGTAGTATCCGCAATTCACGCTTCAGCCGGGTGGTGGATACCAGGTAGATGACACCGGCCAGCATCCCCAGGCTCGTGAACAGCGCCGCGGCCAAAAACCATGGCTTTTGCCAGAATGGTGGCAACACTACGATTCGCACCCTCGCGCCCTCCTGGTTCC
>DAIDJC010000024.1:0-3208 GCA_027451565.1 Limisphaerales bacterium
GGCGAATTGCCAGCGCCATTCCCCCCCGTAAACCTCCCAATTCCAGAGTGGATAAAGAAATTGTTTCTCCCGGGCTTCCACTCCGGGCTCCTCGTAAGAAGAATAAAAAGGAGGAAAAGCCAGGGTGTGGCTTTCTGCGTTGGTCTCCTCGTAAAAAAAAGGCCCCACAGCCTCGGTCCGCTCACCGGATACCAAGGTCAATGGAAAGCGGTCGAAGGCAAAACCTGCTGCCACTGAGGGTTCCGAGAACGCCGAGTCGGTGGTCAGGCCTTGGCCACGAGTTAGTCCACACAGAAAAAGTGCTGGAAACCATAAAAAAACAACCAACCCAATCCGCTTAATTTGCATCGGGTTTATCGTTATTTATTCGAATTAATCGAAAATTGCCACTCTGTTCTGCCCTATTTAACATTCTTATTGACTTTGTTTCTGATTATCGTATGCTTTCATCAATTGAGGTTTTCACCTCGGTTCCTCCGACCCCGGTGCCAGCGATGTTGTGTTGGCACCGGGTCTTTTTATCAAAGGTTTCCGGCGGCTCCACAAACTCAACAGTGCAGGGACAAAGGTCAGGCCCGCCACCATGCATGTGGCTATGCCAATGGCCATGATGACGCCGAGACTATGAATGCCATGATGTTTTGCGATTGTCAAACTGCCAAAGCCAGCAATCGCAGTCAGACCTGAAACCAAGACGGCTTTGCCGGTGCTCCTGGCCAGAATTCCAGGGGTGCGCTCCTCGGCATACCGGTTTAAAATGTGGATTCCATTGGTCACCCCAATTCCAATCACCAATGGCAGCGTCATGATATTGGCGGGATTAAAGGGCAAATTCAGCCATCCCATCAGCCCCGCCAGCCATAATGTCCCCAATCCCACCGGAATCAGCGCCAGAAACACCGCTGCAATGCTGCGGAAATGCACCAGCACCATCACGGCAATCGCCGCGAGCGAATACCATGCAGCCGTAACGTAGCTATCCTTGAGCAGGGATTCATATTCGAACAATTGCACCGGAGTGCCCGTGATGATGGGATGATTGGTATCTTGTGGATCCAAAGCCTTGCGCAAGGCATCCACAAATTCCCCCTGGTTCTCCCGTTTCCAGACATCCTTCTTGGGAAAAACCTGCAACAGAAATTTGCCATTCACTCCCACAAACCTGTCTCGCAAAGCCGGCGGCAAATCCTCCACACGAAGCGGAGCCCGGTCATCCTGCCGCTTTAGGGATGCAAAGGTCTGCTTCAATGATTCAAACAGGCCCTGTTGAAAATCTGCCAGTTTCTCCCCATGCTCCGCCACGGCGGATCCGTCTCCCGCCAGCATGGCTTTGCGCAGGTCCTGCACGGAGTTTTGCATGCTTAAAAATTGTCCGGCCAGCGCCGGATCCTCCTGCCCCAGTGCGGCTCGCGCCGCGCCGAGGTATCCGTAAAACGAATACAAGGTGCTGCTCAAGGCATAAACATCCACCGGCCTCATGTCCGGCGCTGGAAAATGCAACGGCGCCAGAATCGCCTTGATGTCTGAAATGACCTTTAGTTTTTCATCCTGGTCCTGATGCAGGTAACCCGCCACCGATTCCACGTCCTCCACCACATTGGTGAGTGTGTTCAATTTTTTTTCATACCTCACTGCTTCGTCCAGGTTGTCTGCCACCACGGCCCCGAACAACAGGCTTTTGTCGGCGGAGAGTTTCTTGGCATACACCACCGATGGAAGATTGGCGCTTTGCAGGTCCAGCAAATCATAGTCAAAACGCACCCTTGGCACCTCCACCAGCGCCAAAATGGAAAGCACCCCAATGATGCCCGTCACCACCCAGGGCCGGTCCAGCCATAAACTCTCGATCCGCGCCCGGCGCTCATCTTCCAGGGTTTGATGCTCCATCGCGTTTTGCTTCCCTCTCAATAATAGCACTGGCAAAAGCGTCAACATGGGCACCAGGCAAATCATCAAACCTCCGCCGCAGATCACCCCCATCTCCCGGATTCCCTTGAAATTGGTAAAGGCCATGGCCAGAAAAGCGCCTGCGGTGGTCAAGGCCCCCATCACAATTCCCTGGCCGGTGAACACCATGGCCTTCGTCATCGCAGCCCCGGCCTCATGGCCATGCCTCAATTCCTCCTCATAACGGGTGATCAAATGCACCCCGAAATCAATGGCCAGCCCGATCAACATCGGCAAAAACGTGATGGTTAAAACGTTCAAATGCCCAATCGTCAGGGTTGCAAACGCAAGCGTGTAAACCAAGCCAAGCATCAGGCAGACCAATGCCTTGACCGGCCGACCTGTCTCGTTATACCCGTACATGAATATGAACGCGCATATCAACAGCGAAACCAGACTCGCCAGTGTCGTGTCCTTTTGGGATTGCGCCATCTGGTCGTAATCCAAAACGGATTCCCCGGTCAGTCCCACGTTCACCCCGGGCACCTCCAATTTGGTCTGCCGGATCAACTCCCGCATCCGGTCAATTGCCTCCCCGGTCAAATCCTGGCTTCCATCCTGGCCGCCTCCTGGAAAAAACGCGTTCCTCAGCAAAGTCCATAATTCCGGCGGGGTGTCATTGGCCGCCTCCGGAGGGGGATGCGCGGTCACCAGAAATATTTGCCCGTTATTGAAAGTGATGTAAGCCGAATGGTTTTCATCAAAGAATTGAGTCAGGTCCGGGGATGGCGGTGTGCCGCTTCGGTCAAGCCCGTCCCGGGCCTGCCTCAGGATCTCACCCAGCACAGGAAGGGCCTTCATCAGCGAATCCGTTTGTGCGGTCTCCTGGTTGCCTGCCTTGCGGAACAATGTGTTTACATGGTCAAAGAATGAAACGAGGTTGGTAGCTTGGGAAAATTGCTCAATGAAGGGCAGGTCGTCCTTGAGTGTGTCACGCATTCCGGCCAGGTCCTGTTCCGGCACAAAGAGCAGCGCCTTTGGACCCATCATGGACAGGTCGCCCTTGTAAAAAACATTGTGGAAGAGATTGGTTTCCGCCTCCAACCGTGCCCCCAACCGCTCCACAAATTGCCGGTTTTTCTCGATATTCTCGCTTTGGACAACCACCGCCAGGTCATCCTGCTGCGGAAAATCCCGTGTGAATTCCAGAAAGTTGTGGTGATATCGCTTGCTGCCACTTACCAGATTGTTCTGGTCCATGTCGAATTGCAGCCATCGCACGGTAATCCCCAAGGCAACCACCAATAGCAGCGCTTGCGGC
>DAIDJC010000024.1:3218-20509 GCA_027451565.1 Limisphaerales bacterium
CAGCAAACCGTCTTCGCTTAACGCCTTCATCCGGGACGTCAGGCTGTCTTTTCCACACGAACCGCCGTCCCATAGCAAATCACCTCTGTGATCCCTGGTCCTATGTCTGTCGCATCATAACGCACTCCTATCACCGCGTTGGCCCCCAATTCACCTGCGTGCTTAAGCATCAGGTTAAAGGCCTCCTCCCGCGCTTGTTCGCAGAGACTTGTGTAAAGGGATATGTTGCCTCCAAATATACTCTGAAGGCTGGCGCCAAAATTACCAATGACCGACCTCGATCGCACGATAATCCCCCTCACGACCCCAAAAGACTGGGTCGTCCGATAACCGGGAATATCAAATCCGGTCGTGGTCAATGGATGCGTCATGTTCATAATGCTAAAATTGAATCTCACGTTGGCCGCCTGCAAAAGCTTAAAAAGTTGTTGGTGTCGGCGAAAGGAAGGCGAAAGCCGGCAGGTTTCTCAAAATGGCAAAAAGGACCGCCACCACAAGGCCAAACCAAAGGAGATGGGCAGGCCACACCAGCGCCGCCCGTCTGCATCTAAACCAAAGCAAGCGCCCCAGCACAAGGGGCAGGCCCAAAGTCAGGAGGATATTATCGTGCATGGCCTCGACCACCCGGCCATGCAACAAGGCATGCAAAGCTCGCGTCGCTCCACAGCCTGGGCAATTCCAACCCGTCCACTCATGAAACCTGCAAACTGGATAAAACGAATGCGTGCTCGGATCGAATAAGTAAACAAAACCAGCCAGCGCTGCCACCCCAGCCACCAATGCCATTCGGGCACCTTGGGCCCAAAACACACCCATCCAGCCGCCATGAGCCATGGGCCTCGACACTATGATGGGTGGTGTGGTGTTCAATTAGTGAAATGTCCCCGTCCAAATAACCGGATTCCCCCGGGTACTAATCAGGGATGTCCCAAGGCAGGCCAGAAGATTGAGGCCGGAAAGGATCACCCCCGCCACTGCCATGGCCCGGCCATTCCTAGGCTCGGGGCTGGATGCCAACTGGGCGAGAGCAATGATGCCCAGCACCAACCCCGCAAGGTTGAAGGGCAGGCAGAAGCAGCAACAAATCCACGAGAGCAGCCCGCAAACCAGACTCCAGACCGCGCAAAGATTATCCCCGCGCGGGACCGGCGCCTTGAAAGGCGGCGGGACAAATGCGCCGGCGAACTCCGGCATAAGTCCGGCAAAACACCAATCCTTTTCACCCTCCTTCCAGAGGGTCGTCCTGGAATCCACCCGGCCCTGCTGGATCCATTGCCGCACTTGGTCCGCTTCCACCGGACCGTAGACCTTGCCGTCATTGCCCATCACTTTGTAACTCATAATCAATCTCAATCCTCACTTTCCAGACCGCCTCCGCGGTCAGGGCAGACCCCGCGGCGCGCGCCTTGAATGAACTCCAGCACTTGCAAGGAAGCCGGGCTTTGAAACAGGCCCCTCGCCTGTTCCACTGCGGAACGCATGTTGATGCCAGCGCGGAACAAATGATGGTATAGACGCTTCAATTCCAGTCGTTGCTCCGCGTTAAAACCCGCCCTTCTCAACCCCACCGTGTTCAAGCCACAGATTGCATTCTCTCCCACTGCCGTGCAAAACGGCGGGAGGTCCTTGCTGATGGCCGAGCCTCCACGCATCATGGCCAGCCTGCCCACTTTTGTGAATTGATGCACCAGGCAATTGCCCGAAATGAACGCCCTGTCCTGAACCACCGCGTGCCCGGCCAGCAAGGCCCCATTCGCCATAATCACGTGATCTCCCACAACCGCATTATGGCCCACATGTGCATGGGCCATAAACAAATTGTGAGATCCAATTTCCGTCAACTGGCCGGCGGATGCCGCCCGGTGCACCGTTACATGTTCCCTGAACAAATTACCGTCCCCTATCCTCACCCCTGTGGGTTCGCCTGAATACTTGAAGTCCTGCGGCGCATCCCCAATCACGCTTCCGGCATGGAACTGGTTTCCAATCCCAGCCACCGTCTGCCCCGTCAGATAAACATGCGGACCCACCCGGCATTGCGCCCCCAACTGCACTTCCTCATCTATCACGGCATAGGGACCCACTTCCACGGTGGAATGAAGCCGGGCTTTCGGATGAATGATGGCGGTGGGATGGATCATCTGTTTGCAGACCCATCCTACCTGCCCCCGGGGCAAAAGGCAATTTTTGGAGCTCTTTTCAGAAATTTCATCCAAGGCCACCGGTGAAAACCGCATTCCTCTCTTTGTCGGATCCCCTTTTGGGTTTAAATTAGGCCTCGAATGAATACAGCTCCTGTGAAAAAACCAGGCCTCGCAACGCCTCAGGCCTGCCTGCCGGAATTGCTTGCCCCGGCAGGCGACTGGGATTGCGTCCGGGCTGCCGTGGAAAACGGAGCCGATGCCGTCTATTTCGGCCTCGATAAATTCAACGCCCGAATGCGCGCCCGTAATTTCACCGAGGCCGACCTTCCTGCCTTGATGTCCTTTCTCCACCAACGAGGCGTCCGGGGCTATGTCACTTTCAATACCCTCGTCTTTCCTGAAGAATTAACCGCAGCAGCCGCTTACCTCCAAACCATCATCCTCTCCGGAGTGGATGCCGCCATCGTGCAGGATGCAGGAATTTGCCGGCTTATCCGGGCCTTATCGCCCGATTTTCCCATCCACGCCTCCACCCAGATGACCATCACCAGTCGCGCTGGAATTGAAATGGCCCGCGAACTGGGCTGCTCCCTTGCCGTGCTTGCTCGTGAATGTTCCATTCAGGAAATCACAGCCCTTTGCCATGATTCATCCACGCCAAACGGCGCCTTTCCCCTCGAGGTTTTTGTGCATGGCGCACTCTGCGTGGCTTATTCAGGGCAATGCCTCACCAGCGAATCGCTTGGAGGACGTTCCGCAAACCGGGGGGAATGCGCGCAGGCCTGTAGAATGCCCTACGAATTGGTCTGTGATGGGCGCCCCATGCCCCTGGGCGACCGTCGCTACCTTCTAAGCCCCCAGGATCTGGCCGGGTTGGACTTGCTTCCCGAACTGGTCCGTTCCGGTGTGGCTTCCCTCAAGATTGAAGGCCGTTTGAAATCACCGGAATACGTCGCCAGTATCACCCGCCTGTATCGTCAGGCCCTGGACCGGGTCGCCAAATTGGCGCCGGACTCCCCAAACCCGACCATCCCGCCCGGCGACCGCTATGAAATGGAAATGTCCTTCTCCAGAGGTCTTTATACCGGTTGGTTTCAGGGAATTGACAACCAAAAACTGGTGCACGCGCGGTTCGGCAAAAAGCGGGGAGTACTCCTTGGGCGGGTGGCGCGCGTTTTGCAGAATTCTGTCTGGTTGGATGCTGTCGCCGCTGTAAAACCGGGCGATGGAGTGGTTTTCGATGCTGGCCACCCGGAAGAACCCGAGGAGGGAGGCAGAGTTTACCATGCCTATCCCGTTCGAGATCCAAAAGCCAGACCAGGTTTTCTGGAACTGCAATTTGGTCATGGCAACGTCAACTGGAGCCGCTTGCACGTGGGTGATCACGTATGGAAAACCAGTGATCCCGATTTGGACAAACGCTTGCGCCAAAGCTTTTCCGGAACTCAACCTAAATTTCAGCAGCCCATCCAAATGGAAGTGTTTGGATCCGTTTCCCAACCTCTCTCCATCATTGCCACGGATGCTCATGGGCATTCTGTGCAAATCACCTCCAGCATACCACTGGAACCTGCCGAAAAAACACCCCTCACCACAGAACGCCTTAAGGAACAATTGGGGCGCTTGGGCGGCACTCCTCACCGTTTGTCTGACTTTCAAAATCACCTCAAGGGTCCGGTCCATCTGCCCATCAGTGAGCTTAACCGTCTTCGTCGCAAACTTGTTGAAGATTTGGATGCCCAAAGATCCAATCCGCAGCGATGGACACTGCTTCCTCAATCGAATATTTCGTCCGTTCTTCAGTCCTTGCGACAAAGCGCTGAACCCGCTCCGTTGCCAGATCCATTCGGAGGCTGCCTGGTGGTCTTGGTGCGAAACCTTTCCCAGTTGCAAACCGCACTCGACTGCGGACTAACCACCCTCTACTGCGAATTTGAAAACCCAAAACTCTATCGTGAGGCCGTCCTTCTCTATCGCTCAGCTCAATCGCAAGGCAAAACCCAGTCCTCTCAAACAGCTTTTGCTCCAGGCATTTTTCTGGCTCCTCCCCGCATTTTTAAAACAGGCGAGGAGTGGATACTGAAACAGGTTCTATCCGCCGAACCGGATGGATACCTGGTAAGAAACCCGGAGCATTTGAAATTCTACGCCTCCTACCGCTGCATCGGCGACTTTTCCCTCAACATTGCCAATGCCTTGGCGGCGGAATTTTTCAAATCACGGCATAACCTTGAACGCCTTACTGCCAGTTACGACCTAAATGCTTCGCAACTCCAAGCCCTTTTGACCAGTGCCCCGCCCGAATGGTTTGAAATCACACTGCACCAGCACATGCCCATGTTTCACATGGAACATTGTGTTTTTTGCGCCTTCCTCTCTTCTGGAAAGGACTACCACGATTGCGGGCGTCCATGCGACCGCCATTCCGTGGTCTTGCGCGACCGCGTGGGGGCGGAACACCCACTCAAAGCCGACGCCGGATGCCGCAACACACTTTACAATTCACAGGTCCAGACCGGAGCCGAGTGGGCTGCCTCATTTCAATCCTTGGGTGCGCGTTGGTTTCGACTGGAGTTTTTGAATGAAAAACCAGATGAAGTACGGAAAACGGTGGAAAATTATAGGAGACTACTGGATGGATCCATTTCAGGTTCAACCCTTTGGCGGGAAATGAAATGGTCCAGCCAGATTGGTGTCACCCGCGGCCAACTCGCTTCAAACTCCAGTTTCTGATATTGGCCTGAAAGATTGATTTTCAGGCCGGTCTTCAACTCAAGCGCATGGGCATGACGACATATAAAAATGGCCCATTGATTCGTATCACCCCCGGGCTTAGCTCATCAATCAATTCAATAAAAACCTCATCCACGGCCAGCGCTGTGAGCGGGTCAATCAAGTACCTTGGATTGAAGGCGATCGCCATTTCCTTGCCTTTGTAATTCACGGCGATGTTTTCGCGCGCTTCACCCACCTCGGGTGCGTTGGCCGTGATGGCCAGTTGATTCCTCCCAAAAGCCAATTTTACGGAATTGGCTTTCTCACTGGTCATGATTTCCGCACGTCTCAAGGCCTGCAGCAACTCCTCACGGTTCACGGGAACCCTCTCCTTTGCCTCCCCGGGAATAACCTGCCGGTAGTTGGGGTAATTGCCGTCAATCAATTTAGTAATCAACAACACCGAAGTTTTCTTGTCATCCATGAGCGCAAAGGAGGCTTGGTTTTCCCCAAACTTGATCTCAATCTCACCCTTGTCTTGCAATAAACGGTTCAATTCCGAAATGGCCTTTGCCGGCACTATGAATTCCCCGCTGCTCGTCTCAGACAAATCCACTTCTTCATCAACCAAGGCCAGCCTCCTTCCATCCGTCGCCACCAAAGTCATCTTCCCTTCCTTGAAACTCATGAAAATGCCGTTCAAAACATAGCGGGCTTCATCCGTTGAAACCGCAAAGGACGTTTTTTTCAGCATCCCCCTGACTCCTTCCTGGGTCAATACAACCTTCTTGTCATCCTTGAACGTGGGCGATGGAGGAAATTCCTCCGCGGCCAACCCATGAATCTTGAAGTAGGAGGACCCGCAGCGTATGCTCGTCACGTTCTTCTCATCAGACTCCATCTCTATCTCGCCCCCATTCAGCTCCTTCACAATGCCAAACAACTTTTTAACCGGCACGGTGGTTGCACCCGGTTTCAAAACCTTTGCCTCCACTGCACAAGTCACCGTCACGTCCAGGTCCGTTGCGGTGAATTCCACCTTTCCATCCGCTGCGCGCATCAGAACGTTGGATAATACCGGCAAAGTGGTCCGGCTGGTGACAATATTCTGGACGGCTTGTAGGCCGGCAGTGACCTGGTCTTTTGTGATGATGAGGTTCATGAGTTCTCTAATATTCTTTCTTCTTTAAAAAATCCTAGTCTTATTAAGGGCCGTGAACAAGTCAAACAACTCCTAAACCACCCTATTCTCCATGTGTTTATCATTTTAAACACCGGAATAAAACTGCCTAAATCTTTCCAGTTCCAGTCCAAAAGCCAAGTTCTTGACACTGTCCACATTCCATTCACATTCCACTCGCACCCAATCAGCAAGGATTCAACCGGTCCAAAATGCCCGGAAGCAAATGAAGAACCTGATCAATATCTGACTCGACCGTTTCGCGACCCAGTGAAAACCGAACCAAAGAATCGGCGAATTTTGGAAGTCCCAATGCCACGACCACGTGTGAAGGAGTTAGGGACCCTGCTGAACACGCGGAGCCGCTGGAAGCGCAAATTCCAGCCACGTCCAACGCGGCCAGCAAATTCATTCCCTGAAATCCCTTTCCTACCATGGCCACGGTGTTGTTAAGGCAATTTTTAACTGGGCTTACAACTTCACAATAAGGAAGTTGCATTAAACCTGACCTTAATTTTTCAGCCAGTTTCGTCATTTTTGACACCTCAAAAACAGGCGATTTGACAAAGTGCTCCATGGCCCAAACCAATCCCTGGATAGCTGCCAGGTTTTCCGTGCCAGCCCGACGTTCATTTTCGTGCGGCCCTCCCCAAAGCAAAGGTTCAGGATGAAGCGGAGATTTTATCCAGAGCAATCCGGCTCCCTTAGGGCCATGAAATTTATGACCACATAAAGAGACAAGATCAGCCTCAAAATCTTCCACGTTTGAAAATGGAGCTTTTCCAAAGTGTTGAATGGCATCGGTATGAAATAAAACTCCCTTTTCCCGGCAAATCCTTCCAAGCTCAGCCACCGGTTGAAGGGTGCCAATTTCATTATTTGCCGCCATGACAGATACTAAAATAGTGTCATCCCTCAGAGATTTCCTTAACTCAGCCGGATCCACCCGACCTTCCCGGTCCACTCCCAGGCGAGTCACCTCAAAACCTTCATTTTTTTCCAATTGATCAAAACAGTGCAGCACCGCATGGTGTTCAATGGTGGATGTAATGAGGTGTCTTCCGCGAGGTTTTCTCAGTCGGGCGGCGCCAAAAACTGCGAGGTTGTTGGCCTCTGTTCCGCCACTGGTAAAAACCACCTCTGAAGGCCGCGCCTGCAAGACTTCCGCCGCTCTTTCGCGCGCCTCATCCAGACGGGCCCTGGCTTTTCTCCCTACTTGATGAATGCTTGATGGATTGCCCCAGACCAAATCCAAATAGGGTAACATGGCCTCCTTGACCCCTTGATCCAGCGGAGTGGTTGCATTGTAATCCAGATAAATCGTCCGAGGCATGAATTTGCTATTTTTTTAAATGCCTTTAGCATTTCACAGGGCAGCCATGGACCATTTTCATTCCTGCCACTCGAAAATGAGCATAAAGGTCAAAATTTGCGGCATCACCAGCGTACAAGACGGGCTGACGGCTGTCCAATACGGAGCCGATCTCATTGGACTGATGTTTTACGATCAAAGTCCAAGGGCGATCTCATTAAACATGGCTTCCGAGATTTCCCGATCTCTGCCAGCTTCCATCCTCAAAGTGGGTGTTTTTGTAAACCCCCATCCAAAAGCTGTTTACGATGCCATAGAAGCTTGCCAACTCTCCATGCTCCAGTTTCATGGCCAGGAAGCCCCCGATTTTTGCACGCAGTTCGGCATCATGTCCATGAAGGCGTTTCGCATTCAGAATGGCCAGTCGCTGAATGAACTGGCCAATTATAAAACGGATGCTTTTCTGCTGGATGCCTTTTCAAGCAATGCTCTCGGGGGAACGGGGCAATCGTTTAATTGGTCCCTGGTTTCTGACGCTAAAAAACTAATTGGCAAGAAACCTCTTTTTCTGGCTGGCGGTCTCACTCCTCTTAATGTCGCCCATGCCATTGTTCAAACCATGCCTTTCGCCGTGGATGTTTCCAGCGGCGTGGAATCAGCTCCAGGACGAAAAGATCCGGAAAAAATGAAAGATTTCATCTCTGCTGCAAAAGCGGTTTGTACTGAGTCCTAGGGAAATAGCAACGCAAGGCAGGGATTTGCCCGTGTGCCCTGTATCTTTTCCAAAGACGGGCTTGGACAATTATTGTTCCTGGGTTAGGTTGGCAGGGCATGAAGGGGGAAGTCATCTTTCTTTACGCCTTTGATGTGGCCCAGGAAATCAGCACGGGAGGCGTGGGTGAAGTGTTGTCTGAAAAGCCGTTTCCGTTTGAAATCCGCATGGACCGCAACCTTCCCAAGGACATGCCCTTGTACAAACCCCTGGCCATCCAACCCCCCAATCTTTCAGTCTTGCTGGGTGGAGTTCCTGTCCGCCTCCTGATCCGCATTTATGATGTCGGGGTGGTCACTGTGATGATGCGCGCGACTTTCGAGTGCCAAAACCTAGCCTCCTTAATGCGGTTCCACAGTCCAACCCTTGATGACGGCTCCGTTCCCGCCGATGCCGCCGCCAAACTTTGTCAGCAGGCATGTGATGGCTTGAAGGATTGGATGGTTGGTTACACCCCGTTCTCGGCGCCGGAAGCATACACGGTTTTCTGCCTCACGGACCTGGGAGCGGAAACCGACGCCAATGGATGGTTGCTTTCCCAACGTCGCGAGGTGGCCGGGCTTTTGGCCGAAACCAGTCCGTCCAGCTTGAGTGAGGCTCAAGTCACAGAAATCCTTCGCATCCAACGCTCATTCGAATCATCGGATCTTGCCATCATAGACTGGGATGCCGCACTGGTGGTGGACCTCACCGGGTATGTGGATGATGTGCTGTATGCCTTGGAACTGGCCAACCTCCAGTTGGAAGAATTCCGTGTCATGGACAGCCGTTTGGACCAGTACCTGGATCGTGCCTATCTTGACTTGGAACGACGCCCCTTTCCCCTTTTCGGAGGATCCGGAAAGGTGTTGCGCCAGCTCAGGCGCATCCGCGTGGATGTCGCCAAACTTGCGGATCAAGTGACCCATATAACCAAATTTTTTGGTGACTGGCACCTGGCCAGGGTTTATCTCGGCGCCCGGGACAGGTTTTACCTTGACCAATGGCGGGCCAGCGTGGAACAGCGACTTGCCCAACTGGACAAACTTTACAGCGTGGCCCACGCAGAAATGAACGAACAGCGCATGCTATGGCTCGAAATCGTCATTGTGGTCTTTTTCGCCATAGACCTGGTTCTCCTTTCCATCGTCAAACGGTGAAGATTTTCATCCAATGGAAAACCCGGTTTCCATGCCCGTAAGATAAAAATAAAAGGCGTCCGGTGCAGATTAATGACTCGTCATGCCGGGCAGCGCCTACTACCATTCAGAAAATGCCAATCTCGATCCATCGTCGGGCTGAAATCCTGCTGCCATTTTCAACGGCGCGTTTCAACAAACGATTGAAGGAGGGAAACCGCCTGTTGATATTAAGGCGGAATAAGCCTGCATCAGCACAGGGCATGCGGATGAATTGAACAGGGATCCGCGAACCTGGAGAGTGGGTTTTTCCCAAGCCAGCCAGGGATTGACTTTTTTCAAACCAAACATGAAATCCAAATCGGTTAAAACTGTTTTCCTCGTCTTGTTTTTGATGCAAGTTTTTTACCCCTTTCCATCTGCGGCAGCCGTCACGATTGCTGACTTGCATTGTGAATACCTCACGGACCCGGAAGGCATGGATGTGCTCCATCCCAGGCTGAGTTGGATTCTGTTGTCCAGCCAACGCGACCAGCGACAGACCGCCTACCAAATCCTTGTATCCACCTCCATGTCCCAATTGCGCAATGGCGTTGGTGATCTTTGGGACACGGGAAAGGTGCCATCAGACCAAACCACACAAATTCCCTATGGCGGGTCAAACCTCGTCTCGCGAGAGCAATGTTTTTGGAAAGTCCGTTCATGGGATGGTTCTGGGAAACCGTCCGCCTGGAGTGCCATTGCAACGTGGCAGATGGGCCTGCTAAAGCCGGAGGATTGGAGCGCAAATTGGATCAGCACATCACCCCCGCCAGCAGGCCAACCGCCGCGGCTTGTCTTAATCAGCGCCAATTACAGGGCCATTGATGGGCATGGGCAAACCAACATCACCACCCTTCTTTCCAAACGCATTAAAGACGATCAAATTCATTTTCTCGTAAAACCCGGGGAGATTGGCCTGGACCCGGCTCCCAAGCACCGCAAGGAACTGCAAGTCACCTATTCCTGGGATGGAAAAGTTTTCAGCGCGACTTTTGACGAGGATCAAATGCTGGCTCTGCCGGAAAGGGAGTCCGCCGTGCCCATTTTCCGCAAATCCTTCACCGTGGATCGGCCCGTTAAAAAAGCCATCCTTTACGTCACAGCCCTGGGCCTCTACCAGGCCTCGCTCAATGGCCAGAAGGCGGGGGATCATGTGATGGCCCCGGATTGGACTGATTACCGGAAACGGGTTGAGTACCAGACCTACGATGTCACCCAACTCATTCATGCCGGTCCGAATGCCATTGCCCTGCTCCTGGCCAATGGTTGGTACGCAGGCCACATTGGCAATAACGGGTTCCAGTTCTTCGGCTCCAAACCTGCCGTTTATGCCCAATTGGAATTAAGCTTTTCCGATGGAACCCGCCAAACCGTGGCCACGGATTCAACCTGGAAATGGCACCCCAGCCCCATCCTCTCTTCAGACATCATGCTGGGGGAGGATTACGATGCCCGATGCGAACTTAAAAACTGGGACCAGGCCGCCATGGACGATTCCTCATGGTCTCACGCGGAGCTTTTCCCCAAGCCCGCCTGTCTTTTGGAGGCACAGGTGGGTGAGCCGGTGGTGGAGCTTCGCCAGCTCACCCCCCATTCCATTTCCCAGCCGGAGCCGGGCCACTATATTTTTGATCTCGGCCAGAACATGGTGGGGGTGGTTCGCTTGCATGTCTCAGCGCCAGCCGGCACACTCCTGACCCTGCGACATGCTGAAATGCTCAACCCGGATGGAACTCTCTACACCCGCAATCTCCGCCACGCACCCTCCATTGATCATTATATCTGCAAAGGGTCTGGAACGGAAACCTGGCAGCCAATGTTCACCTATCATGGTTTTCGTTATGTTGAATTGACCGGGTTGCCGCATCCCCCGGATCTATCCGCCATCAGGGGAATTGTCCTGGGCTCGGGTATCGTCAAAGCTGGAGATTTCCAGTGCTCCAACCCGGACATCAACCAGCTTCAATCCAATATTCAATGGGGTGAGCGCGGTAATTATTTCAGTGTTCCAACCGATTGTCCCCAGCGTGATGAGCGTCTGGGGTGGATGGGAGATGCGCAGGTTTTTATCCGTACCGCTACTTACAATGCCAATGTACCGTCCTTTTTTACCCGCTGGCTTGAATCCGTGGATGATGGTCAAAACAGCCAGGGAGCCTTTGGCGATGTGAGTCCCAATACCATGGAAGGTAGTGGTTCCCCGGGCTGGTCTGATGCTGGGGTGATTTGCCCCTGGACACTTTATCAGGTTTATGGGGACAAACAACTGCTCGCCAGGCATCTGCCTGCGATGATCCGCTGGGTGGAATGTATGCGTACCCGCAGTCACGGTTTTATTTGCGACGGTAACCGGGGCAGTGATTTTGGCGACTGGCTGGCCAATAATGCCGAAACGCCAAAGGACCTCATCGGAACAGCCTTTTTTGCCTATTCCACCCATCTCGTTGCAGATTCCTGCGCCGCCATTGGCGACGAGCAGGATGCCGCCAAATATCGTGATTTGTACAAACAGATCAGAGACGCCTTTATCAAACGGTATGTGTCTGCAAACGGACAGGTCAAGGGCCATACCCAGCGTGGCTACCTTCTGGCGTTGCGCGCCCATCTCATCCCGCCCAACCTCATTCCACTGGCGGTGGATTATCTGGTGCAGGATATCAAGGACCGCGGGATGCATCTTTCTACCGGGTTTTTGGGAGTAGGCTGTCTCCTGCCGGTTCTTGCCCAAAATGGACAGCCCGCCACGGCCTGCAACCTTTTGGAACAGGATTCCTTTCCGTCCTGGCTTTTCTCGGTGCGCCATGGGGCAACCACCATTTGGGAACGTTGGGATGGATGGACCCCGGATCATGGCTTTCAGGATCCCAGCATGAATTCATTCAACCATTACAGTCTCGGTTCCTGTGGTGAATATTTCTTTGAGGGTATTGGCGGTATCTCTCCTGCATGCCCGGGTTTTGACCGGATACTAATCCATCCCCAAATGGACGGAAACTTGGCTTGGGCCAGAACCTCCTACCAGTCCATTCACGGCCTCATTCAAACCTCCTGGCGGATCAAGGGTGCAAGTCGTCATTTGGATGTTTCCATCCCTGCAAACACCACCGCCGAGGTTTGGCTGCCACAGGCTTTGATGGCTACAACCACGGAAAGTGACAGGCCATTAAGTCATGCGGCTGGGATTTCCCCCATGCCGCCAGCGCCCCAAGCGCTGGTCCTCTCCGTAGGGTCCGGCTTATACCACTTTGCGTGGCGAGCGGGTTCCCAATGACGGGAAGGGCTTGCGGAGAAAAATCATTAAAAAATTATTATTTCGCAGGCGCATTGGTGGCTGTCGGGCTTGGGGCGCTGGACCATCCAGCTCCCAGGGCTTTGATGAGGTTTACGGCAGCCACCAGGCGGGCGCCCTTCAACTGTACGGCGGATTGTTCCACACTCAGGGCCTGGGTTTGTTCAGTCACCACGTCGAGGTAGGTAACAAGTCCAGCCCGGTAGCGGTTATTTGCTATCTCCAGTGCCTTGTCGGCGGAGGTAACCGCCTCACCCACGGATTCCTGCTCGTCCTCAAGCCAGTGTTGGGCGGAGAGTTGGTCCGATACTTCCGCAAAGGCATTGAGGACGGTGGACCTGTATTGAGCCACCGTTTGGTTGTAGCCCGCATGGGCTGCAGCGAGGTTGGCCCGATTCAATCCGCCCATGAAGAGGGGCAGTTGAACAGAGGGACCCACCGACCAAAATTGATTGGGCCAATTGAACCAGGAAGACGCTCCCAAGGACTGAAACCCGGCGAGGCCATCCAGTCTTAACGCTGGAAAAAAAGCGGCCTTGGCCACGCCGATCTGGGCATTGGCCGCTGCCATGCGCTGTTCCGCCGCTGCCACATCCGGCCTGTTCTCCAATAACTGACTTGGAACTCCGGGCGGTATCACCGGCACAGGGGGAAGGCAGGATCCAGGACCGGCGGTAAAATCATCCGGCCAGCGACCGCATAGCACAGCCAGCGCATGCAGGGTCTGGGCCAGTTTCAGGCGGATTTCCGGCAGTTGGGCTTCGGCGGTGTGCAGTTGTGTGGCCGCCTGCGCCACATCCAGGTCCGAGGCATTTCCGCCTGTGCGCAAATCACGCGTCAGTGAATAGGAAAGGAGATAGGACGCGATGGTATTCGTGATTAATTGATATTGGGCCTGAAGTGTGCGGACTGTGAAATAATCATCCGCCACCTCAGCGTGGATTTCAAGGCGTGCGGACTCCAAGTCATCCCGGCTGGCTTCCTGACTGGCCTTGGCGGACTCGACCTCCCGCCTTACGCGCCCCCACAGGTCCAATTCCCACCCCATGTAAATGGGCGCCGTAAAGGTGTTGTAGGTGTGAGTCGCCCCCGCAGGCCGCCCCAAGAGCGGCAGACTGGCGCTGGTTTGCTGGCGGGTGATGTCTCCATCCGGCGTTCCCCCCGCCACAAACTGTGGGTAAAAGGTGGATCGCGCAGCGGCGGTCAAATCGCAAGCCTGTTCAAAGGCGGCGGCGGCGGCGGCAAGGTCTTGATTGTTTGTCTGAGCCTGCTCTTCCAGGCCGTTGAGGTTGGCGTCTCCAAAAAGCTGCCACCAAGGGCCTCGATCCTTGCTCGCTGAGGGCGAAGCCACCTGCCAGACCGCGCCTTCTGTCTCCACGGGCTTCTGGAACCGGTCCGGCAAATTTTGAGCCGGGAGAGGATTGGCCCGGTGATAATCCGGCCCCACTGCACAGCCTGCCAGAAAAACGCTTCCCAGAAGACATGTAATAATCCGGCTTGGGCTCATGGCGTGGAAGCCTTGCTGACGGAAGTTGCCACGGTGACATAATCACCATCCTCAATGGAGTCCGGTGGATCATTGATCACTCTCTGCCCGGGTTCCACGCCGCTGAGAATTTCGATCACGTTGCCGTAATCTCGCCCCACCTTGACAGAATGGAGGCTCACCCGATCCTTGTCATCCACCACAGCCACCTGAAGGCCCTGCGCGCGATAGATCAACGTGGTGTCTTCCAGTGTGTAAATCGGTGAGGCATTGACGAGGTCCGTGAACCGGATTTGAGCATAACTTCCGGCGAGAATTTCCCCCTTGGGATTATTTACCAGCAATTCCACCTGCAGGGTGCGGGAGCCGGGGTCCACTGCCCCGGCAGTGCGGGTGACCCTGGCCGTGAAAACGCGCCCGGGCATTTCCGTGAAGGTAAGCTCCGCAGTTTCACCTGGTTGGACGGCGTGGATGAGAGGCTGCGGCACATACACATAAACGCGCAGCGGATCCAGTTGTGCCAAGTCAAATAATTCCGGGCCGCTATCGGCAGTGATGAGCTGGCCGATGTCCGTGTTGCGGCGTGTGATTTTGCCGGTGAAATTGGCGGTGACGGAATCGTAATCTTTCAACTGGCGCAACCGGTCCAGATTGGCTTTTGCGGCCTCCACGGCTGCCTGTTTCAGGGTGTAATCCGCAGTTTTTTCAGCGGTTTCCTGGTCGCTCACGCTGGCGGTTTTCTGGAGTTCCACCCAGCGATCGGCGGTGATTTTAGCCAGGGAAAGAGCCGCCTTTGCCTGGTCAAGGTCGGCTATGGCTTGCGAAATCTGCTGGTCCAATTCCGGGGTCTCAATTTCCGCGAGTAACTGGCCGTTGGTGACACAATCTCCAATGTCCACCAACCAGTATTTCAAATAGCCGCTGGCACGGGCATGGACTGCGGCCTCGATGAACGGTTCCACCTCGGCTGGAAGCGGGGTGCCCAGCTCTGGAGAACTCCTGCGCGGAATCACGACGGACACCACTGGCCGGTCGTCTTCCGTCGTCTCCCGCGCCAAGGCCCGGCGGGCCGCAAACCTGGGAAGGATTCCAATGAACAAACCTGCCACCACCAGGATTGCCACAACCACCCCCAACTTGCCCAAGCGAACGGGAGGCTGGACTTTTTGAGTTTCCTTTTTCATGACGCAATAATCTCTTTTCGGTCTCCGGACGAATGATGCCGGTGCATAAAGCTGAATACCAAGGGCACGAAAAATAGTGTTGCCACGGTGGCAAAGGCCAGGCCGCCGATGACGGCGCGACCCAGCGGGGCATTTTGTTCGCCGCCTTCGCCCATGCCCAGGCTCATGGGGAGCATGCCAATCATCATGGCAAGGGCGGTCATCAGCACCGGGCGCAGGCGCCCTTTACCCGCCTCGCGCGCGGCTCCCACCGGGTTGCCAAGCCGTGCAAGGTTGTCCCGGGCGAAACTGACCACCAGCACTGAGTTGGCTGTGGCCACGCCCATGGTCATGATGGCTCCCATCAATGCCGGCACGCTGAGAGTGGTCTGTGTCAGAAAAAGTCCCCAAATCACCCCGGCGAGAGCTCCGGGCAGCGCCGTGATGATGATGAAGGGATCCAGCCAGCTCTGAAAGTTCACCACCAGCAGGAAGTATATCAGGATGATGGCTCCAATCAAACCCAGGCCCAATCCCACGTAGCTGGTGTGCATGGTTTCCGCCTGGCCCCGCACCACGATGCTGCTGCCCCGGGGCAGCTCGCTTCTGGCCTTTTGCACCAGTGGACCCAGGTCATCCAGCACTCCGCCCAAGTCCCGCCCATCCACATTTCCATAGACGTCAATGACCGGCATCACATTGTAGTGGGAGACCACCGGTGGGACATTCACCCTGGTGACTGCGGCAAGATTATCAAGGATCTGACCACCCGTGCCAACCATGCCTTTGGCGGTAATGGGCATGGTGCGCAAATCAGCCACTGAATCAATCGCATATTGGGGAACAAAGGTGTCAACGAGATATTGAATGCCCACGTTGGAATCCAAATAGTAGTTTGGGGTCACCTGGCTGCTTCCGCTCAGTCCCAGCAGCACGGAATTGGCCACGTCCAACTCGGTCAGCCCCAAATCAGCCGCTTTGGACCGGTCAACGGAGATTTTTAATTGGGCCCAATTATCGGGTTGGTTAACCCGCACGTCCACCGCGCCTGGGATATGGGATATGGCCTTGGCTAGATTGATGGCAATGGCGCGGTTGGCTGTCTGGTTATGTCCCACCAATTGGATGTCCAAAGGGGCGGGCAGGCCAAAGTTCAAGGTTTGGCTGACAATGTCCGCCGGCAGAAAATAAACCAGCGTGCCCGGAAGCTGCTTCCGGAGAATGCTGCGCAGGCGCCTTACGTAATCCTGTGTGGGATGATGACCCGGTTTGAGCTGTACCAGGATGTCCGCATCCTCGGGACCAATCACACCGCTGGTGTTGTAGCTAAGCTGGATCGAGGAATTGGGTATGCCGATGTTGTCTAGAATTCCGCCAAGCTCATTTGCCGGCACGACGCGGTGAATCAACTGGTTGACTTCGCCCGTCAGCTTTTCCGTTTCCTCAATGCGTGTTCCGGTGTGGGCGCGAATATGGAGCAAAAACTGACCCGCATCCACACTGGGGAAAAAATTCCTGCCCAATACCATCGTCAGCAACCATGAACCCAGGCAAAACCCCAGGAAAAGGATGACCACAATTTTCCGATGGACAAAACATGAGTCAAGCAGGTCGGCGTAACCTTCCCTGAACCGTGCAAATCCGTTTTCAAACATGTGCTGAAAACGCATAAACGGTTGCATGAATCCCGGGGCTTTGCTTTCATCCATGTGCCCCCCGTGAAGCTGCACTCCTTTGTAAAACCACATTACCAGGGTTGGCACGAGGGTTCTGGAGATGATATAGCTGGCTACCATGGCAAAAACAACAGCCTCAGCCAGGGGCACGAACAGGTACCGAGCCACACCGGTGAGAAAAAACATCGGCACAAAAACGATGCAGATGCACAAGGTGGAAACAAAAGCCGGCACGGCAATTTCGTGGGCCCCCTGAAGGATGGCTTCCTCCAAGCCCTCACCTTCAGCAAGGTGCAGATGGATGTTTTCAATGGCCACCGTGGCATCATCCACCAGGATACCCACAGCCAACGCCAGCCCTCCAAGGGTCATCAGGTTAATGGTCTCGCCCAGC
>DAIDJC010000025.1 GCA_027451565.1 Limisphaerales bacterium
CTGAGAGGCCGCTGCTCGTGGTGTTGGTGGCGGAACCGGACGAGCTCGAACTGCCCGTGCCGTTTAGAAACTCGTTCAGGCCGGTCTGGGCGCTTTGCAGGGCGGATTGCTGCGCGTTCCAATATCCATTGGTGCTTTGCTGGGAAACGATCTGGCTGTTCAACAAGGTGTTCACTGCCTGCTGGATGGCCACCACATTGGACCCGGTACCCTGCATTCCTATGTTCGTGGAAATGTCGGCGCTGGTTTGAATGTCCACCGTCTGCCTGGAATAGCCTTGTGTGTTGACATTGGCCAGGTTCTGGCCGCTCACCTGCACGCCCGTCATCTGCGTTTGCATCGCACGGGCCGCCATGTCCAATGTGCCGTTGAGTGTGAGCATAGGTCAGGTCATCCAACGCTTTCGTACAGGGAATAAGCCGCAGACGGCGCCGAGGGTGTGCGCCCGGATTTGTCGTAGGTTTTCAATCCCGCGCCCGGAAGGATGGATTCGATGAGCTGGCGGTTGAGGTCCACGGCGTGGCTCAGCAAAAGATGATTCTGCCGCGCCCGCTGCTGCACCCTGTGCAGCAGTTCGTTGTTTTCATGGACCAGGGCCTGCATCAATGGACGGTAGGCAGGCTCCAGCCGTGGAATGATTTCAGCGATGCTTGATTCCTCGGGCAGCCCAGCCTGCCGGGCCACGTTCCGCTGTCGCTGGCTGCGCTCTCGCCGCACCGCAGCCACCACGTCTCCCTGGCTTTGTGTTTGCTGAACATTTGCCAGCAACTGGCTGCATTGCCGCTGCACCACCAAATCCTGCTGCTGTTCCATCACCGCCAGCATCTCGCCATACTGCTTCAACTCCTCGCGCAGGGCCTCAATCAGGTTGTGTAGCAAATCATTCATGTTGGATGCTGAAAAAGGGACAATGTTTGAGGGCTGGCAAAATGCAGGGCGGATGGCAGGCCCGCTTTGCCCATGGTTGACGCGGGGGGACTCAATTGTTGTTCAAATACTTTGGCCAATCCCAGCGTGCCTGATTTTGACATGCTGTCGGCAAGGGTGTTGGTGATGAAATCCTGGTAAATGCCCGCCGCAGTCGAATTGTCCGTGAATTCCGAGGTGATCATCGGCTTCTGGGCCTCGCTCAAAATCTGGCGAAGAATGATGGCTTCAAATTGCCGGCTGGCTTCGGCAATTTTTTGACCTTTTGACAGGTTCCGGTTGCCCGCGAGGCTTTCCAACGGAACGCTGGATGTGTCCATGGACATCAGTGGTGTCTGCGTAAGGGGGGTGATGGCGTTGAGGTTCATGTCATCGAATGAGAAGATCAGCTTGCAGCGCCCCGGCCTGTTTCATGGATTGAAAAATGGCCATCATGTCCCTTGGTGTCACCCCCAATGCATTCAAAGCCGCAGCCACTTTCTCCACCGTGGGAAGTTCCGGCAAGGCCACCAGGCTGCCTTTCTTCTCAGTCACGTCCGTTGTGGTCGTTTGAGTCACCTCTGTCTGCCCTGTCTGGCTAAAGGCGTTGGGCTGGGAGACGCTTGGCGTGGAGGCGATGCTTATGGTGATGTTGCCGCTTGCCACCGCGCAACTGGATATTTTCACGTTCGCCGTGGCTACGATTGTGCCTGTCCGCTCATTGATGATGACTCGCGCCGGGATGTCCGGGGTGATTTCGATGGCCTGCAAAGCGGCGATAAAATCCATCGGGTTGCTGCGCACTTCCTCCGGCATCCGCACTGCAATCGTGGTTGAGTCAATCGCACGGGCGGTGGTGGGAAAAACCCGGTTGATGGCATCCGCAGCCATGGCTGCAGCGGTAAAGCTGGGCTGGCGCAGCAGGAGTTCCAAGGTGTTGTCCCGGATGATTTGCGCCGGAATTTCCCGTTCCACAATCGCCCCGTCGCTGATGGTGGCCACAGTGGGCTGGTTTTTGGTGACGGTGGCCCCGCCCGCTCCGCCCTGGCCCAATGTGTATCCCCCCACAGCCAGCGGTCCCTGCGCCACCGCGTAAACCTTGTTGTCCGCGCCAAGCAACGGTGTTTGCAATAGAACCCCGCCTTGCAGCGATTTGGCGTCGCCCATCGAGGATACCTGCACATCAATCCGGGCGCCGGGTTTGATGAAAGCCGGGATATCCGCCGTCACCATCACCACCGCCACATTCTTGGCAGAAATCTGCGTCATCAAGGGCTGGATGTTGATGCCGTATCGTTGCAGCATGTTGGCAATGGTTTGCTGGGTATAAATGGGATCTTTGTCCCCATCTCCGGCCAGGCCTGCCACCAGCCCGAATCCGACCAATTGATTGTCCCGCGCTCCTGCAATCATGGCAAGGTCCCGCAGGCGCACCCCATCATCCCCGCGCAACGAGAGGGACAGAAATAAAACAACCCACCCAAAGGTCAATATGGATGCTTTTCTCAGGCTGGCACCCAGGGCGCCAGCCCAGACTCGGGGTCCGGGCTGCTTGCGCTTCAATTTTCGCAGAATGCATTCTTTCATGCCGGCGCTGTAAAAATCAAAATGGATTGATCTTATCCCACAGACGATTGAACCAACCCTTGTTCTGACTGTCGGAAACCGTGCCTTTTCCAATGATCTGGACTGTGGCATCGGCCACGTTGTAACTCATCACCGTGTTATTGCTGGCCACGTCATCACACCGCACCACGCCTCGAATAATGATTGTTTGGTGCTCGCCGCTGAAGGATGTGTCCCGTTGCCCCTCAATAACCAGGTTTCCATTGGGCAGCACATCCACAATCCTCACGGCCATTTGAGCCACGATGGACTCCGAATTTTTGATCACACCGTCACCCGCATGCTTGTGGTCGGAGTTGTAGGCCATCGCCGGAAGCTGGCCGCCCTTTGTCAGCAATCCGCTGGAGGCCGGGCTGTAAAATAATGACGTTATGGCCGCGCTCAAGCTGGATTGACGTTCCGTGGTGGTGGCATTGTTTTTGTCCGCAGAAGAGTTTTCCTGAACCACGATGGTGAGGATGTCTCCCACGTGAATGCCGCGCTTGTCCACATACATGGGGCGGGAAATATCGTCATTCCACAGGGAATCCGCCCGGGTGGCATCCGGCAGCAATGCGAACAGCGCCAGGATAAAAGCCTTGGATACGCTTGCCCAAGCGGGGTTTTTAATGGGGTTCATAGGGAGATTGCTATGGTTTGGTCGTTCACCACTTTTCCATTCAGGTTTCTGAGTGAGGAGAGATTACGCACTTGCACAATTTGGCCTGGCGCGCCGTCTTCCAGCACTTCCACCTTCATTTGGATGTTGAGGGCTCCGTCCTGGAGAATGGCATCCGCCATCTGTCCCCGGTGGACAACGGCCCTGGGTTTGAGATCACGCGCAAGCAACATGTTTTCCGCTTCGACATAGTTGGCCAATTCCATGCCGTTATCCAAAAGGTTGATCTGCGCCAGCGCTTCGTGCTCGGTCAATATGTCCCGCCGCTCCTGGCCCACATCCGCATCGCTGAGCAATTCCCCTCGTTCCAAGTTGGAATGAGCCACCCAGACATTTCGCCAGACATGGGCTCTTAAGGATGCCTGATAGGTGCCAACACATTCTTCCGGTGTCCAAAGTTCGAAGCGGACAATGAAGTTGGGAGCCACGCCGGATAATGGCATTTCCAGGATTTTAACCGTCAAAGGCTCATCCGGAACCGAGGGCGCAACCCACGGTTCGGTGAAAATCAGCTCTAAATCGCCCCTGTTTTTTACGGATTGAACCTGCAAAGCCTGCTGTAGCAGGCTCAAGGTCAGGGTTTCATTGAGAACATGGTGGCGACGGGACAGGGTTATGGACTGCGCCCCGGTCCACTGGGTCACTGTCATGGGTGGACTGGCGGAGGCAAGAAGGTTTTGAAGGTCTTCGCGAGTCAGAGTCTGGGTCTGGTCAAAAGATGGGGCATCCGTCAGGCGCAAATCAGGCAGGTTTGTCGGATTGCCGCATATTTGAGGGAGAAAAACTCCATTGCCATTGACCGCTGCGGCAGGCGCCAAATCCAATGAAATGCCTTGCGCGGGCAGGTTGGACCCCTGCGTGTGAGAGGCGCATGCCATGAAGATGCAAAAGGCCGTCGCCTTGAGCGTTTGCGCCAACTCCATTTTTGGAAAAGAATGAAAATGGGGTTTCATGGTTTTTAACGCTGCAGGTTGTTGCTGTCCTGCATCATCTGGTCTGCGGCTTGAACCGCCTTCGAGTTCACCTCGTAGGCCCGCTGGGCCAGGATAAGGTTGACCATTTCCTGGACGACACTGACGTTCGAGAGCTCCAAATATCCCTGTTGCAATTCTCCCAGCCCGTTCTGTGTGGGTTGCCCCAGCAGCGGTGTGCCTGAGGCCTGGGTTTCTGTATAAAGGTTTTGTCCGATGGCCTGTAAACCCCCGGGGTTGTTAAAATTGGAGAGTTGGATTTGTGAACTGGTGATTCCGCTTGGCGTGGTATAGGTGATCGCCCCGGTGGCCGAAATGGTTATATTTGTGGTTCCCGTGGGCACGGGCTGGAAGCCTCCCTGCACAGGATACCCATCGCTGGTGACAATCTGGCCTTGGGAATTGGTTTTAAAACTGCCATCGCGTGTGTAGGCCAGGGTTCCATCCGGCATCTGAACCTGAAAAAACCCCTGACCTTGAATGGCAATATCCAGGTTGCCACCCGTTTGGGAAAGATCGCCCTGGGTGAAAATACGCTCGGTCGCGACAGGAATGGATCCCTGACCAATTTGAAGGCTCCCCGGCAGTTCATTCCCGCCGCCTTGCTGGGACCCTGCCGCCCGCGTGGTCTGGTAAAGCAAATCCTGAAACTGAAGTTTGCTCTCCTTGTACCCCGTGGTGTTGACGTTCGCAAGGTTGTTTGAAATCACGTCGAGATTCATCTGCTGGGATTCCATCCCGGCGGCGGCAGAATATAAGGCACGTAACATGTGGGGTTCAGGCGTTGGAGGTGAGGTCGGTGATGGTCCGGCTCATCCGGTCCCCTTGCAATTGCATGACTTTTTGGTTCGCTTCAAACAAACGCATCGCAGTGATCAGGCTGGCCATTTGTGTGGTGGGCGAGGCGTTGGGCGCTTCCAGGAATCCCTGCCGGATTTTGGTGTTGGTCGAAACCGTCGGAGCCACCGTTGAATCTGGTGGCGAATAGAGACCCGATCCGGTCATGACCAGTTGCTGCGGATTTTTAAATTCAAAAGTCTGGATTTTGCCCAGGACCACATCCCCTTGGGCAACATTCCCATTGGCCGAAACGGTCAGTGTTCCGGGGTTGTTAATGTCCAGTTGAATGGGTGCTCCGTTTGCCATCACCAAATCCCCCTGCTTGGTGGTGATCTGGCTTTTGGCATTCAGTTGAAACTCGCCATCACGGGTATAAGCTGTCTGGCCAGTGGAGGTTTTAACGGGGAAAAACCCCGGCCCCTCCAAGGCAAAATCCATGCTGTTCCCGCTGACATGCAGTTCTCCAGGCTGAAAATTCGTCACCTTTTGTGCCGTGGGCAGCGTCATGCCTCCAGTTTGATTGGAATTGGCCCCAGCCTGCACATCGGAGAACGTGACTTCTTGCTTTCTGGATCCGGGCACACTGGAAGCTGACAGGTTTTCAGCAATGATATCCTGCCATTGAGCGGTAGCGTCCATGGCTGCCGCAGCCTGATAGAGGCTTACTTCCATAAATCCACATTGCCTAGCAACGTATGTGCCATGCTGTATTTGAAGCAATTTAAGCCCAAAACCTCCCCAATTTCACAATGGCAGGGCAAAAGATGCCGGTTTACACGGAAGAAATGGCCGGGTGTGGGTTGTTCTTTTATTTTGGCTTGGGCAAATCGTCATAAATGCAGGCCAGGTCCAGTACCTGCCCGCAACTGCATTGCACCCGAATACTGCTGATTCGGTCTCCATCCCGTTCCAGAATTACCTTGGGTTCGCATCTTCCCTGGATGCCCGCGTTTGTGACCGCTTTTTCTGCCGTCGCAGAAATGGGGTTAAAGGATTTGGGGTCTGCGGACTGGGGCACCACCGTTACCTTGAATTCACGGTTTTTCCCGGCTGCCAAGCCTGATGCCAGCGGTACAAAGGACTCAGTTTTTGAAAAGCTCATTGGGGGGTGGTTGTGGCGTTTGGGGATGAATTGGCAGCCTCGTTTTGGTCTGACAGGGCATCCACCGATTCCTTTAACTTTAACAGGACTGTAACCCGGCGGTTGATTTCAGCATCCGGGGGATAGCCGGCCATGGGGGCGGTGTCTGCAAAACCGGACACTTTGAAAACCTGGCGGTCCGCCACCCCACTGTCAGTGAGGATGCGGCGGGCGGCATTGGCCCGCTCGGTGGAGAGGTCCCATTTGTCGTGCTCCTGAGTTCCCGGATCGGTTTTGGATTCTGTGTGACCCTCAATCTCCACATGAAACGTGGGATAACGCGAAATTTCCCAAGCCAATGTGCTGAACACCCAGGAACCGTAGTCAGTGAAGATGGGAGTGCCCGGTTGGAAAATGGGTTTCTGCGCCTTGTCGAATATGTCAATGTTCAACCCTTCCGGAGTGAGGGCAATTCGAATGGTGGTGACATCCTCGTTTTGGCGGAGCAATTTGCTGAGGTCCTCGCTCAGGTGTCGCATCGTTTCCATTTCCACTGCGGAAACGGACTGAAAATGGCCCTGTTGCTGGAAAGTGGCGGACATGTCCTTGTTGGGGATGAGCCCCACGGATTCCTTGGTGACGCTGGAGAACGGATTGCGAAAGGCGCGTTCGACCGCTTCTTTGATTTTAACATCCTGCGAAGCCAGCCAGAGGCAGAGAAACAACGCCATCATGGCCGTGACAAAGTCGGCATAGGCCACTTTCCAGGAACCGCCGTGATGCCCGTGTTTATTGCCTTTTTTCAAGCGAAAGCGCTAGTTCTTGATGGATTTGAGAAGGGCTTCCATTTCGTCGGCGCTGGGACGCAGCTCGCTGCTCAGGCCGCGGCGGCCCAGTTCCACGGCAGTGATCGGCGCCATGCCGCCGGCAAATCCCGTGACACATGCGGCGATGCATTTGGTGTAATCCATCTCGGCGGACTTCACGAATTGCAGGTTTAGGGCCAGGGGACTCAAAAAACCATAGGCCAGCAGGATGCCCAGAAAAGTTCCCACCAATGCCGCCGCCACTTCCACTCCGATCTCCTCCACGGGACCAGAGATGGATGCCATGGTGATGATGATCCCCAGGACCGCCGCCACGATGCCAAACCCCGGCATGGCGTCCGCTGTGCGCGTCAGCACATCCACGGGCGCATGATGCTCCACCTCCAACTGGTCCATTTCCGCATCCAAAAGAAGTCGCAACTGGTCGGGTTTTATTTTTCCATCAATGATCGGGCGCAAACCGCCGCAAAGGAATTCCACCGCGTGATGATTCGCCATGAATGAAGGGTATTTTTTGAAAATCGAGCTTTTCTGCGGATCCAGAACGTGTTCCTCCAGTGCAATCATTCCGCTGCGCCTGCCCAGCATGAAAAGTTCATACATCACTTTGAGGAGTTCCTCGTAGGAAGAACGGTTGTACGGAGCGCCTTTCAGGCACAAAATCACCCCCGCTACGATCTCCTTTAGAACCTTGAAGGGAGACATGATGATCAATGCGCCCAAGGCTCCGCCGCCAATGATTAACAGTTCGTTGGGGTGCACCAGCACTTTCAGGTGGCCCCCGCCAAAGACGAAACCGCCAAAAACGCAAAACACCACCACCAAGGCTCCAATGATGGTAATCATGGCTGGGCGTGAAGACTCAGGCTGGACTGTCTGAAGGCACCCTTTTCAAGCCGCCTGACGTGGGCTTGCATGGATAGGATGGCCTGGGCGTGAATCTGGCAAACCCGCGATTCGGTCAGGCGCATGACTTCCGCGATTTCCCGCAGGTTCATGTCCTCGAGATAATAAAAAGCCAGCACCTTGCGTTGCGTTTCAGGCATCTGTTTGAGATGGCCCAGGATGATTCTGGAAAGTTCCTGGTCGGATGCCTGGTCCACCGGGTTGACGGCCGCAGTGTTTGCCACCACTTCATGGAGGTTGCCTCCATCGCCGTCTTCCGTGGCATTGACCGCGTCCAGGCAAAGAAAGGCCGCAGGTCGTATTTCATCCAACAGCCGGTGGTATGCGCCTACAGAAATTCCCAGTTCGAACGCCACTTGGTCGTCCTCAGCCAGTTTTCCCTGGACTTGTTCCACTTGCGCCATCGCCTGCTGAACCTTTCGGGCTTTCTCATGGACGGACCTTGGCATCCAGTCCATGCGCCTCAGTTCATCCAGCATGGCTCCGCGAACCCTCAGCCTGGCATATGCCTCAAAGGGTCTGCCGCTGGAAGGATCAAAATTCCTCAGCGCTTGCAGCAATCCCATCAGCCCGGCGCTGTTTAAATCATCCCGGTCCACATGCTCCGGCAGCGTGATGGACAGCCGGGCCAGCGTCGAGGCCACCAACGGCAAATACTGGATCACCAGCTCGTTCTCCGCGTGGTCATCCACTTGGTGGTGATAACGCTGCCACAACTCCTGGGCATTGGGAGCTGGCACGGTTACAACCGAGGCGGGTTCTTTCAGGTCGCCTGCGCGTTTGGTCATGTCTTAATCAAGGCTTTGTTTTTGACTCCGACGTTTGACGGGGCCTGACGTTTCTGGCGGATGGCCTCGCCAAGGCTTTGAATCCAAACCCTGCTCCACCAGCGAGCCAAAAGGGCCGCCACCAAGGCTGCCACGCACCCGCGACATAACGCCGTGGCCCATGAGCATTGCTGGGCCAGACTAAACCCGGCTCCCACCAAAAATCCAAGAACGGCCCCTAAAATCATGTGAGACTTCATTAAAATAAGCCTATGATAGCAAAAAATTTGCCATTATTTCAGTTTCCACTAAATTTGCCAAAATCCTTGAATTAACAGCGAGGAGGCTGTGGAAAAAGGAGAAATGGCTCAGCAACCTGCAGGTCACCAGGAATTTTTTGCCCGGTCCCCAGAAAGCGGATGGGGCATTCGGTTCCCAATACCAAATTCCATAGCTTCACCCGCTGCCGCTCTTCATCAAGATGGGTGAATATCATGTCTTCAGGGTTGAGTTGCTTAAAAAAACGATACTGATCCTGCAGGATGGAAGTCTCCAAGGCGGCGTTGAGCACCAAATGAATGTGCGGATTGGGCAAAGCCTGCAATTGTTTCTGCAAAACAGCCAATGACCGTGTGTCATGAATTTCCACCCCGGGCAGGTCCACCATCAACAAGTCGGCCTGCAAGTCAGGAGTCTGCCAGAACCGGAATGTGGGCACCCCCAGGGATTCACAGTGCAACTGGAGGATTTCCGAGGCGTTCGCCGTGGCGCCATCCAGTCGCCAGATATGAACGGTCTTTTCTTGCACGAGGATGCTTTGGACCATCCATTTGCAAAGGGCTGTGCTTTTGCCAGCCCCGGGTGGCCCCACCAAGACATGGGGGCGTGGATCGGGCATGGACCATTTTGGCGGTGTTCGCCAGTGGCAAACCACAAGATCCGTGACGCAGTTCCATTCCTTTTCAAGAGTTTCCGGCGGTCTATCACCATGCAAAATACGGACTTTTTCATCCAGTTGGCTGGCAAATTCCGCCAACAATCCCTTGCTTTCCAGCCATTGTATGGACCGCCATCGTCCTTTGGGTGGCGGATCATTGTCATCGCTTGGGGTGAGGGGCCTCGGCGCGGATTCCTGCGCCGGGGGCTCCGCCTGGTCCGGCACACAGGCTGTAACTTCGATGTTTCCATGCCGTTTCCAAAGCCGTTCAAGGCCCGAGGGAGGCAGTCTGCGCACATTGACCACCACCGCTTCCGGGCCCAGCTCGGCGTGGACACGGGTGAGTGCGGTGGAGGCGTCGGTTGCTTCAAATGCCAGTAACTTCACGCGTTTTCAACCAGGTTTGGAATGACTGCCGCATTTTGGATCTGAATCCGCGAGGGGATTTCGGCGTACGACAAAACCGCGAGGTTGTTGAAGGAATGTTCAAAAAACCGGCGGAAGGCCAGCCGCAACTGGGGCGAACACAAAACCACGGGTTGCAACCCTGCCGCCAGCATCTGTTGCACCAGCCGCGTCAGGGCCTCGATTACATGTCGTGCCAGCTTGGGTTCAATCACCAGCGCCATCTCAGTGGGAGACTGGCGAACGCTTTGGGTCAATTGCTGTTCCAGCTTGGGATCTATGGTGATGACGCGGATTCCGCCATTGTCAGTCTGAAAGGGCTTGGTCAGTTGTGAACCCAAGGCTCGACGGGCGTGCTCTGAGAGTTCATCCGGATTTTTGGTGAAGGCAGCCTGGTCTCCCACCTTTTCCAGGATGCCGGCCAGATTCCGTATGGAAATGCCCTCTGCAAGCAGGTTTTGCAGGATGCGCTGGATTTGTCCCATGCTGAGAAGGTTAGGCACCAATTCATTCACCACGGCAGGATGCGTTTGCTTGAGATGATCCAGCAGGGCTTGGACATCCTGGCGCGTCAGTATTTCGTGACAATGCCGTTTGATCATCTCAGACAGGTGGGTCACCAGCACCGAGGGCGCATCCACCACCGTGTAACCCGCCACCTCGGCGTTTTTTCGTTCCATGGCGGCAATCCATGTGGCGGGCAATTGAAAAACCGGCTCAATGGTCGGCATCCCTTTCAAGGTGGACTTGCTGTGGGTGGCATTCATGGCCAGCCAATGGTTGGGCATCAACTGGCCCTGGGCCAGGGGATTTCCCTTGAGCAGAAAACGATACTCATTAGGCCCCAATTGCAGGTTGTCGCGCAGCCGAATGGGCGGAATCAACACCCCCATTTCCGAGGCAAAATTTTTTCGCACTCCTGTGACCCGCTCCAGCAAATCACCCCCCTTGCGCGTGTCGGCCAGAGGCACCAGGCCATGTCCCAACTCAATTTGCAACGTGTCCAGCGTGAGAAGATTTTCTATTTTCTCAGGAGGCTTCGGCTCCGGGGCGGACCCTGCCGCCGCCTTGCCATCCGCATTCCGGGCAGACGACCCTGCCGTGGCAGGGGTCTGGTTCAATTCAGGCGTGCCATGCCGGTGTATGGAATAGGATAAAAGGCCCGTGAACACAGCCAGTATTAAAAAGGGCAGCGTGGGCAAACCCGGCACCAATGCCATCACCCCCAGCATCAGGGACAGAATGGTGAGGGCCTTGGGGTAAAACAAAAGTTGCCGGCCCAATTCCCGGCCCAAGTCGTTTTTGGAGGTCGCCCGGGTGATCAAAATGCCCGCAGCGGTGGAGGTGATCAGCGCCGGCACCTGGGATACCAGTCCGTCCCCTATGGACAGGATGGTGTAATGTTGCAAGGCCTCCGTCACGGTCATCCCCTTTTGCGCAATCCCAATCGCAAATCCACCAATCACGTTGATCAGGGTGATCAGCACCGCCGCAATGGCATCCCCGCGCACAAATTTGCTGGCGCCATCCATGGACCCATAGAAATCAGCCTCATCTTCCAAGGACCGCCGCCGACTCCGCGCCTCGCCCTCCTTGATCAATCCAGCATTCAGTTCCGCATCAATCGCCATTTGCTTGCCAGGCAAGGCATCCAGGGTGAACCGCGCCGCCACTTCTGCGATGCGCCCGGCGCCCTTGGTGATCACGATAAAGTTGATCAAAACCAAAATCAGGAATATCACCATCCCCACCACGTAGTTCCCCTGCACCACAAAATTACCAAAGGACTGGATGATATGGCCTGCGTACCCGTTTAATAAGATCAGCCGGGTGGAGGCCACGTTCAGCGACAAACGGTACAAGGTGATAAACAATAACAGTGTGGGGAACCCGGTAAATTCTGCCGGAGTACGGAGGTAAAGGATGACCAACAAGGTGAGCAGGGAAATGCTGATGCTCGATGCCAGAAGCAGGTCCAGCAAGAGCGGGGGCACGGGTAATACCAACAGCAGAATAGTGCCAAATAATGCTGCAATAAGCCACAAGTCTCCGTGGCGCAACAAGTTGCGAAGTTTGTCGCTTAAAAATCCCATGATCTTTTCACACCTGATTTTGTTCCGAGAAATAGCGGTACCGGTTCACCCGGTACACCCAGGCCAAAATTTCCGCCACTGCCGCGTAGAATTCAGCAGGAATCTCGCCACCCACACGCCCATGTTTGAAAAGCATTTGGGCCAGGGGTTTATTTTCCACAATGGGTATCTGGTGCTGCTCGGCAATCTCCCTGATTTTTTTGGCGTTGAGCCGTATTCCTTTGGCCACAATTTTAGGCGCCCGCATGGCTTTTCGGTCGTAACGCAGGGCAATGGCAATGCGCGTGGGATTGGTGACGATGACGTCCGCCTTGGGAACCTCAGCCAGGGCCTTGGCCTTGCTCACGGCACGACGGCGGCGGCGGGCGCTTTTGATCAATTGGCTGCCCTCCGAATTTTTCATCTCATCCTTCAACTCCTGCTTGGTCATCATCAAGTCGCGCTGGTTGCGCCAGAATTGATAGGCGTAATCCGCTGCAGCTATCAGAATCAGCCCGAGGCTGATGCGCAGAAGCACGCGCAACGTGGTTTCTCCCAGGAATTCAGCCAGTCTGGCCCCGCTCACTGCGGAGGTGAAGATGGGATCATTGAGCAGACGTTGGATTTCCGAGGCGGTGATTGCCAGGACGAAGACAAACTTGACCAAGCCCACCAGGGTGGGCACCACCATGCGCCCGGAGAAGAGCCGGCCAAAACCTTCCACCGGGTTGATGCGGTTCCAATCCGGCGCCAGGACTTCCGGGGCCGTGTTGAACCGGTTTTGGATCGCCCCCGCCAGGAGTCCCGAAAGCCCGGTGGCCAACACAAACGGCGCGGTTATTTTCATCAGCACCAGAAGCCCGGTGATGCTGTACGCCTGCAGGGAATCGGAATTGATGGGTGTGTCGTGCAGGTGCCCCAGGGAAAAAGTGGTGGAGACCACCAGTTGCTGCCAGATTTCCCGCCCTGCAAAGGTCATCGCCGCAAATGCTCCCATCAGGACAAACACGGTTTGCACTTCATCGCTGTGCGGAATCTGGCCCTTGCTGACGGCATCCTCCAGCTTGCGCTGTGTCGGCGCCTCTGTCTTTTCGCCTGTGGATTCAGCCATGGTCAGCCTCCTCCAATCATTTTGGCCACCACCAGCAGGTCCTCCGGCAATGCATTAAAAAATTGCGCCACGTATTGCGCCGCCAGTTGCAGCGAGAATCCCAGAACCACCAGTGACCCCACGATTTTGAACCCGTACATTTCCGTGAAAACATTCATTTGCGGCACTGCCCGGCTCAGGACGGCAAAGATCATGGTGATGACAAAGGACGCGGCAATCACCGGCGTGGAGATTTGCAGGGCGGTCATGAAAACCCTGGATGTCTGGGGCACCACTTCGGCCAGGAGTTGGCGGTTGAAATGGCCGCCGCCTATGGGCAGGAAATCATAGGTGCGGGCAAAACCCAGCAGCATCCAGTCGTGCAGGTTCAAGCTCAGCATGACCAGCATGCTCAAGTACATCAAAAGAGTGCCCGGTATGGGCGAGGCCTGCTGCGTCATGGGGTCAAACACGGAGGCCAGGTTCAAGCCCATTTCAGAGGCAATGATGGAGCCCGCCAGTTCTGCCGCAAAAAAAATCAGGCGGGATAGAAACCCAAGCAGCAAGCCAATCCCCACCTCCTGCATCATCAATCCCAGGATGGCGGTGTAATCCAGTTGGCCCAAGGGATGGGGCGCCACCACAGGAGTGAGAAGCAGCGAAATGAGGGCGGCCAGGGATACCCGCAGCAGGACGGGCATTTCATTCATCGAAAAAAACGGCAATACCAGCAGGAAGGCTCCCACCCTCAAGAAAACCAGCATCCAAGTGTCAAAATCGGCTTCCATGAATCCATGTCATTGAGCCATCTGCGGCATTTTCTGGATGATGCCGATTGTGAATTCAACCAGTGACCGGACAATCCACGGCATCAGCAGGAGGATGATTCCCACCACCGCCAGCGCCTTTGGCACAAAGGCCAGGGTTTGCTCATGGATGGTGGTGACGGCTTGAAACAGGCTGATGGCCAGGCCAATCACCATGGCGGTCAGTAATATGGGCGCGGCAATGGCCAGCGACTGGTAAATCATGGTTTTCAGAATCTCAATCGCGAATTCACTGTTCATGGCATGTTTCAGGTTCAGGTTCCAAAACTTTGGACAAGGGATTGGATCACCAGCGACCATCCGTCCACCAACACAAATAAGAGCAGTTTCAGGGGCAGGGAAATGGTCATGGGCGGCATCATCATCATGCCCATGCTCATGAGCACTGTGGCCACCACGATGTCAATCAGGATGAACGGCACATAGATGAGAAAACCCATTTGAAATGCCGTGCGCAGCTCGCTGATGATGAAGGCTGGAATAACCACGCGCAACGGCAATTGTTGCGGTGCCATGGCCGGCAGCTTCGCCATGGACACGAATAGCTCCACATCCTTGGGCCGGGTCTGCTTCAGCATGAAAGTTCGTATGTGAAACGAGGCGCGGTCCAGCGCTTCCTGGTCGCTGATTTGGTGGGCTTCATAAGGGGTGATCGCATCCTGCTGGATATGATCCCATACCGGGGCCATCACAAAATAAGTGATGAAAAGGGCCAGGCCGATAATGATCTGGCTGGCCGGGGCGCCCTGCAGTTGCAGGGCGCTGCGCACAAAGGAAAGAACGATCACCACCCGGGTGAAACAGGTCATGAGCAAAAGTATGGACGGCGCCAGAGACAGCAGAGTGAGCGAAAACAGGATTTTAATCCCCATGTCCACGTTTTGAACGCCGTTATTCCCTCCCAGAGTGATGGAAACCGGGCCAAAGGAGGCCGGGGCGTTGGTCTGCGCCCCGCTGGGGGTGCAGGTCGCCAACCAGAGAAGAACCCAAACCAGCAAGGCCGGATGAAAAAGCGTGCGCAGCTTCATTTCCCTTTAAGAACCTGGTTTAAAGCCTGGCTGAATGACGGGGGCGCGGGCGGGCCATCCACAGTGGTTTCATCCGTTCCTGCCGGCAGGTGGCTAAGCAGATTCACCCCGGATGGCGAGGTTGCCACCAGCATCCGCTCCCGGTCGTAGCCCACCACATGCACCCAGTGTCGTCCGCCCAAGGACCGGCTTTCCAGTATCTTCAACCGGGCGGCGGGACGCCCTTTCTTGACGACCCTCTGCCAATTGCGGACCAGCCATGCCCCACCCAGAAAAAGCCCGATCACCAGCAGCAACGCCCCAATCACCCTCACCAGCGAGATGCTGGCATCGGGCAGGGCAGGGGCTGTCAAAGCCGCGCCGGAAAGCGAGCCGGGATTGGTGGCTTGGGCCAAGCCGGAAGTCAGGCTTCCGGCCAACACTCCTGCCATCGTTAGGTAGAGGGGATGTTTTGGCATGGGCAAATACCGGGAAACCGGGGATGGGGGCGGATCAAACTGTTGCGCGCCCAAGCACCTCGGTTATTTTCACCCCAAACCGGTCTTCTATCACCACCACCTCCCCGCGGGCAATCAGTTTCCCGTTGATGCTTATTTCCACCGGCGCATCCGCAGCTTTGTCCAGTTGGATGACTGATCCAAGCGTCAATTGCAGCACTTCCCTCATGGGTAACTGGCATCCTCCCAGCTCAATGGTCAGGCTTACCGGCACATCCATGACCAGGTTGAGGTTTGCGTTTTGTTCGGCGGTGGTGTTCATGCGGTTTGGGGATTTTGAATGGGGGCGGTGAGTTGCACCGCCCATTTGCCGCCGGTGGTGCCTGGACGACCGGTGAATTTGGGGATGCGATTTAAGAGCACCTGCACCTCGGTGGCGGAATTCTGGTCCAACAGCAGTAAATCACCCGGCTTCAGACGGGTGATATCGGAGGCCGAAAGTTTCAGCCCCTCCCATTCCACCAGCACCGGCACCTTGATTTCGTTGAGAACAGGGTTCCAAGTGGGCGTCGAGACCTGCAACGGAGTGTCTTCCTCCGCCGGATGGGCAGGCGCCAGAAGGCGCATCAAGGGCTCCAATGTGGCGTAGGGAAAACTAAGTTGGATGGTCTCTGTCTGTTCTCCTATCCCGCCAACCAGGCTCAGTATCAAAATGGCCGTGTCCGGAGTGGCGGTCTGAAGAAAGCGGCTGTTGTTTTCATGGCCCAGAAGTGAAGGCTTGAGATCCCGCAGTTCCGGCCAGTGGTTGCACCATTCATTGATGATCAATTGGGACACCTGATTGGTTAACACCACTTCAATTTCAGTTAGTTCGCGGCTTTCCTCAGGCATCTGCCCGGGCCCGCCCAGCATGCGGTCCACAAACATCAATGCCATTCGCAACGGCATCACCAGCAGCCCCACCCCCTTCAGCGGCTCCGTCTTGAACAGGGATATGTGCGTGGGATTTGGCAGGCTTTCCGTGAATTTTTGGTAGCCCACGATCTGAACTTTTGAGAGTTGCAGCGAAAATTCCAGCCGCAAATACACGGCCAGCCTTGCAGCCAGCGCCCGCACGATCTGCTCGTGCCGCTGGCGGATGCGTCTCAGCTCGCTCGGGGTCAAAAAACCGGACTGGCGAAAATCATGCCCCCGAATGCTGCTGGATTTATGGCTTTCCCGCACGCCGCGAGCCGTAAGCACGTGCACTTCCCCGGTCTCAGGCGCAGGCTGGGAGGGTGTTTCACTCATGGGCTTATTGGATGGCAAATTCCGTGAGATAAATCTGGTTCACCGTGGAATCTCCCAGGATGTTGTTGAACCCCGTTATCAATTCATTCCGTATGACGTTTCGCTCGCCGGGCTTTTCCAGGTCTGAAAGGGTTTTCGTAGCCAGGTCTCCGCACGCCATGTCCCGCAACTGGGCGTCATGGTCCGCCATCTTCTGCTTGAAATCCGACCCGCTTCCCTCCACCGACAGGCTGACCAAAAGATATCGGGCGCCCATCGTGTCCGCCACGTTCACCAGCAGCTTGGTCATGAGCACTGATTCCTGCTTGGCGTCCGGGCTGGACGATTTCTTGGCCGCGCCGGATCCGTCCGCCTGGACCACCTTGATGCCCAGTCCTTTTTGAAGCTGGGGAAGAATCACAAATTCCGCCACACCATACGCCAGAGCCGGCATGACCAGGATGGTGATCAGTAACGGCAGCCATGCGGACAACCCGCCACTGCCGGCCTTGGCCGTCGGTTCCGCCGATGCGTTTTCCTTGGTGTCTTCAGCCATGGCTCGCGTTAATGGACCAGGTTCACCAAATCCTGGAGAATCTGGTCGCCCGTTGAAATCACCTTGGTGTTGGCCTCATAACCGCGCTGTGTGACGATTAGGGCAGTCAACTGGCTCGCCAGGTCCACGTTGGACATTTCGAGCGCGCCGGTCTGCAGGTTTCCCAATTGATTGGATCCCGGAGCCACGGGAGCGGTGAGCGGTCCAGCCCCCGCCATTCCGGTGTACAGGTTGTTTCCCACGCTTGCCAACTGGGTGGGGGCGGTGAAGTTTTGTAGCAACACCTGTCCTCCCACGTATTCCGTTCCGTCGGCCAGGGTGACGGTGATCTTGCCGTCTGAGCTGAAGCTGCTGCTCACCACCGCCGAAGTGTCGCCGCCAGGCGAATTGGCATTGGTCACCTGAATGTCGCCAATGGTCGTGCCAGCGGAATTGGTGTATCCCTGCACCCGCATGCCAGTGGCGGTCAAAAGGTAACCATTGGAATCAAGGGTGAAATTCCCATCGCGTGTCACGTAGGTCTGGCCGCTGGTCGGGTCCTTCACAACAAAAAACCCGTTGCCATTGATGGCCAGGTTGCTTTGAACCCCGGTGTTGGTGATGGACCCTTGGGTAAACTGATTGGTGATGGAACTGGTTACCACCCCTTCACCAACCTGCTCGGTTCCGGCTGCGTTTGTGCCAATGGTCTGACTCAGGGCGTTGGCAAATTCCACATTGGCGGATTTGAAGCCCACAGTGTTCACATTGGCAATATTGTTGCCAATCACGTTCATTTCCTGCTGGAATTCGTCCAGCGCGCTGACGCCTGAATCTACGGATAGGAGCATAGTTTTATGATTGTTGGTTTATTGAATTGATGTTGTGGAAATCGTTTATTGGGCTGCCGCAGTGGTCGTTCCCGTGCTGCTGGTTGCGGGGGTGGTGCTGCTTGTCGGAGCCGTGCTGGTTGACCCGGCTGACGATGTGGTGGCAGGGGTCGGCGCCACGCTCACCACCTGGCTCAGGCTATAGGGGGTGCCGTTGATATTTATTTGCGGCTGGCCGCCAGAGGAGGCCGAAGCCATGGCCACAGATTGCACCACCCCGCTGGTGGTGTCGCCCATCGAATCTGTCTGAACCGTCACCGTACTGCCTATGAGACTGTTCGCCTGCATCATGGATAGCGATGCAGACATCGCCGTCGTTTGGGTCAACGACGTGAATTGCGCCATCTGCGAGGCCATTTGGGTGTCTGATTGCGGGTTGGTGGGATCCTGGTTTTCCATTTGTGCCACGAGCAATTGCAAAAAGTTTTGCTGCGTCAGCGTCTGTTGCGCCCCGTTGTTGATGGTGTCAGGCGAGGTTCCCCCGCTATTCAGTCCGTATGTGTTCGAAATTGATGTGGTGGCTGCCATATTGTGCTCTCTTGCTGGTTTAGGCCCAAAATTCCCATCCTGTTCCTGTCTTTGCTGCAGCGCGTTGCGCCCCGCCTCGAACCGCTGGCGCGGCGTTTGCAGTCGCAGTTTGCCTCAGCGATGCCATTTCGCCTTCCGGTGACTGTCGGGGTTGACCGCCGCCGCCGCCCGTGAATCCCCCAGCCTGGTCTGCCAAGGGCGCCATTTGTATCCCGCGCTGTTCCAATCGTTCCTGCAAATCCGGCCAATTCTGGCTCAAATGGTGATAATCCCCTTGCTGCAATGAAGCCTGGGCCGCTATCCCGCCCCCATCCTGCCGCAGTTGTAATGAGATTTGAATGTCCGCAGCAGGTTTGATGACGATTGTCATGGAGTCATTCCCCGAGGACGCCAGCCGCAGTGCATTGGTGGCCACCATGTCATAGGTTTTCTCAATGTTCCCGGTTGCCGATCCCGACTGGTTGATGGAGGTTGACGTTGCCGCAGTTTCAATATGAATCGGCTGGCTCAATCCGCTCGTCGCAGCCCAACCAGTTTGCCCATTCATGCCTAACTCAGATTGCGAAGGCGACGATGTGCTTTTGCCAGCCGACTGAATTCCTGTGGTCGGCAAAAATTTCCCGGCCAGCTCGGCAGTTTTGGTTGGTTTCTCGGCTAAAAACATCGTTGCACCTGGTAGAGCACTAGGTGTGCCATGGCTTGATGACGGGGCTTGCCCCGATGAAGCCTCTACCCCCGGCTGATTGGCGAAAGTGCCAGATGACATTGCGCCATTCACTTTTTCAATCCCTTTGGTCACTGTTTGTGAGGTGGTGACTTGGGCCTGGGCTCTGGCAGAATTCTGAATTGCCTCGATCTGGATTGAATTGACAGCATTGTTAACCGCTTGCTCCGTCGGAGCTGGATTCATTTTCGTGGGTTGGACGGAAGAACCCGCCATGGTTGCCATGGTCGTGGTGGTTGGAGTGCCCTGAGCGGTTGAAATTTTCTGTGTCGCGGTTTGCGTTGGGTCCGAGTGCGCGGTCACGGGTGTTTTGGATGAAACCAGTTGTGATTCTGGCGCAGTTGCCGTTGCGGCCTCTGCAGGAGCCGCAAGCGATTTTAACGGCGCCTCTTTGTTGGTGGTTCCCGCGGTGGACGCGCCGGCTATTGGGACTGCTTTTGAACTCAATGAAACGGGGGGCAAAGATGATGTGCCCAGGCCAGCCGATTGAATTCTGCCTTGCGCGGCAGGAACGGAAGTTTTGAAACCCGCTGGCAAAGACCCTTGGGCGGGTTGAATAAATGGCAGCATGCCGGTCGTATCCGGAATGGCGGGGGCCGGGATATTTGGCGTAAGAGTTGCGGAGTTTGCGGTCTTGTCTGTGCAAGTGGAATGGGCGGGTCGAGGCTTTTTATTGCTTGTGGGCGATGCTTGCGAAGTGGGATGCCCATTCAAGCTTGTCCCAGATGAAAAGATTCGCGTGGGCAGGGCGGTTTGGACCGGGGCGGATGGAACAAGGCCCGGCTCCGCAGGAGCATTCATATCCTTAGCCTGCGAATCAACTGGGTCGGAGGTTTTTAGGGGGCATGCAATCGGCGCCGTGCTTGGGGCGGGATGGGTCAAATCGAAGTTGGCCGAAATTTTGTCAACGGGGATGGAACTTTGGGTTTGGCCCGTTTTAGAAGTCTGCGATACAGGCTGGCCTTGCTCATTATTTGGTGTGGAATTCGCCGGAGTGATTGGCGTGGGGCAAGGCCGGGGAGATGCCAGGGCCGCCCGCGAGCTGATCGCAAAGGCGCGGACGGCCGGAAAGTGAGCTACTGCTTGCGGCGCAGTGGTTCGATGACTGCAGCCATATCCTGCTCGCCGTACCCTTGGGAAACCGCCTCCTCAAACAGACTGCG
>DAIDJC010000026.1 GCA_027451565.1 Limisphaerales bacterium
CAAGCAGGCGCTAAAGGATTTGCCTTATGGCCGCATCATCGTCCACCAGCAATAATTTTGCGCGACGGCCATCCCCGGGCAATGGAGCCTGGCCATGGATACCTGAGTTTTTTGCGCTCATGCGTGCTAGGTAAAAAATACGCGGTCAATTAAAACCTTTCCACATCAAGCATAGCGAATGCTGTGCCAGACAATTTGTGGCTGGTCGAGGTGGATTTTGTGCGCTTTTAAGCCCCGGCCGGACTGCTTGGAATGTTTCCCTTGTGACATATTGGAACATTTATTATCTGGTTTGATCATTTTCTTTGCAGTCCAACACAGGATCCATGGAATATTTCGGTGGATTCAGGTTGGCCAGACTTCTGCTCAAGCGCTATTTTGGAATGGACCAGCAAAACTGCACCACATACTGACCAAGCGCATTTTTACAATGAAACCAGGCATCCATCTCAGGCTGGCCATTTTTGTGGCCACCATTCTGCTGCTGGTCGGGCTTATTGGCTGGTCCGCCCACGACACTTGGAAACGCATCAATGGCTCGGAGAAAAACCTGGCCCGATTTCAATGGCAGAGCTACCAGGTGGCCGATCATCTTCAACAAAAAATCCTGGGGCTTAACAATGAAATTTACCTCTATGCCGCCTTTCCACCTCACAGGGATGACTGGACCAATATCGTGACCACCTTTCAGGAATTTCAGTACTGGCTGGACCAGCAGGCTCCCATCCTCTCTTCCGAGGAGGAAGCGCCGCTGCTCAGACAAATCAACGCCGCCTACAAGGATTACATCAACTCGGCCATGGCCATCCACGCCAGGGTTTATGGAACACGCAGGATCATCGCGCGTGTGGAGGAGTTGGCGGATTTTGAAACGCGCTCGCAAAAAATGTTGGATTTGGGATTCCAATTGGCCAAAGCCCAGCAGGATGCGGTCGAGTCCGTCCGCAGAAAAAGCCTCAGGACCCTTTATTTTTTGCGCCTCACCCTATTAGGGGCATTGGGCCTGCTGGTCCTCACCGGGGTGTCGCTGGCTGCTCTCGTTTACCGTGGAATGATAGCGCCCCTGAAAATTCAATTGGTGGAAAGCCGGAACATTGCTGAACGGCAGGAAAAGCTGGCTTCCCTGGGCATGCTGGCCGCAGGTGTGGCGCATGAAATCCGAAATCCTCTCACAGCCATCAAAACATGGCTGTTTTTGCACCAGAAATACCTTGCGCCAAACTCCCCGGAATTTTCAGACGCCCAGCTCATTGAAGGGGAAATCAACCGCCTTGAGCGCATTGTGAAGGATTTCCTTCAATTCGCCCGCCCGCCTGAGCCTCAATTCGCCATCCTCCCTGCCAGACAGCCCCTCGAAGAAATTCAAATCTTTTTGAAACCTGAATTTGAAAAATCCGGCATCCAAATAAATTTGCATTCCACGCCAGCCGCCCAGATCCGAATAGATCTCCAGCAAATCAAGCAAGTCCTTATGAACCTGATGCGGAACGCGGCAGAGAGCATTGGCCGAAACGGCATCATTACACTGGGCATGCGTTTGGATGAAAAACGAATCCGGGACCAGATCATGCGCGTGGTGATTTTGGAAGTGTCCGATACCGGGCGCGGGCTATCGCCCGAGGCGGAAAAAAGGTTGTTTGACCCATTTTTTACAACCAAAGACCATGGAACCGGACTGGGGCTGCCCATCGCGGCGCGCATTGTGGAAAAACACGATGGAGCGCTCCAATATCAAAATTTACCCGGACAAGGAGCCACGTTTGGCATTATCCTGCCTCAGATTCTGACATGATTTCACACCCTAAAATTTTGTTGGTGGAAGATGATGCCGCCATAGTCGCCACATTGAAGCGCGTGCTTGCCAGTGAAGATTATGTGGTGGCCGTGGAAACACGGGGTGACACCGGGCTGCAAAGGGCCCGCGAAGAGTCATTCGACGCGGTGATCACAGACCTCAAGCTGCCCGGGTTGAACGGGCTTGAGCTGGTTCGTGAACTTCACGCAGCCAGACCCCGCCTGCCCATACTGATGATCACAGCGCACGGCACCACCGAAACCGCCATCGAGGCCACCCATTCAGGTGCATTTGATTATTTGTTAAAACCCTTTGAAATCCCGGAATTGCTGAGCATCCTGGACCAGGCAGTCAGCGCAGGCAGACTGATGACTGAACCCGTCCACATTGGGGCCACAGGAGCCGCCCGGGACGCCATCGTGGGACGGAGCCGCGCGATGCAGGCGGTTTACAAGGAAATTGGACGGGTGGCAGACAAACCGGTCACCGTGCTGATACGTGGGGAAACTGGGACCGGCAAGGAATTGGTGGCAAGGGCCATTTACCAATACAGCAGCCGCAGCAAGGCTCCTTTTGTGGCCATCAACTGTGCCGCCATACCGGAAACCCTGCTTGAAAGTGAATTGTTCGGCCACGAAAAAGGCTCCTTCACAGGCGCGCAAACAAGACGGATTGGGCGCTTTGAACAGGCCATGGGAGGAACCATTTTCCTGGATGAAATTGGGGACATGACCCCTGGCACACAGGTGAAGCTCATCCGCTTGTTGCAGGAAAAAACCCTTCAGCGTGTGGGCGGTCAGGACACCATCCCCCTGGATGTGCGCGTGATAGCCGCCACCCATCGTGACCTGGAGGCTGCAATCTTGAAAAACCAGTTTCGCGAGGATCTTTTCTACAGGCTTTCCGTGGTGGTGATCCGTCTGCCGCCATTAAGGGATCGCGTGGAGGACATCCCAGACTTGGTTCACTTCTTCCTTCAAAAATACGGTACTCAATTCAATATTGGGCACCACGCCATTCAGGAAGACGCCTTGGAATTGCTCAAGACCCAGGCATGGCCTGGCAACGTGCGCGAGTTGGAAAATGTCACCCGTAAAATGCTGCTGCTGGCCCAAGGCTACACTATCAACCCCGAACACGTGCGAAAGGCGCTTAGTGACATCCTGTCCCAGGCTCCAAACCCGTCCAAATCCCTGGACCAATTCACCCAGGAACTCCTGGCCGCCGCCAAGCGCGGCGAATTGTCCGATGCCCATGCCCGCTTCCTGGATTTCACCGAGCGTGTGCTCTTTAATCGGGCCATCCAAATGGCGGGCGACAATCAAAGCAAGGCCGCGCGATGGCTGGGAATTTCGCGGCTTACCTTGCGGGAAAAGCTCAACCATTTCGGTTGGCAACCCGGCAAACTGGATTCAGGGAAGTTTTCCGAAGAAGAGCCTGGGGAGACTGGTGGTGGGCCCGCTCGGACTTGAACCGAGAACCAAAGGATTATGAGTCCTCTGCTCTAACCATTGAGCTACAGGCCCACACGTCAAGCGTGGCTCGGGGAGGATTATCCTCATGATTCACCCGATTGGGCAAGCGGATTCGGCCCTTCGGATTCGGCCCTTGCCTACAATCCCATGCTCCCACGAATGACTCTTTGTGAAAAACATCCATTTTCACCAGCGCAGCAGGGCAGACAGACTCAAAATTGCAAGACGGTCATTCTCGTAAAGTGCATTTTCACCCAGACTCCAATTAATAGCCTGCCTTGATCCGGAAAAACATGGCGGGCGCGTTGGAAGACGGGAACAACACTTGAATGGGTCCGTTGCTGCCGGCATATGAAGTCCCATAGGGCAGCCACGTGACTAGGTTCGTGGAAAAAAACGCCTGGTAATTGATTCCAGCCAGGCCCAACCAGCCGATGGACAGGTTGTTGGAACTGTCCAAGCTCGTCGTCAGACCGGGAGCAATGGTGGAGACCGTCAGAAAGTTTTCCCCCGAAACCGAATTCGTTGCGTCCGTCACCGCCAGGGAGGCGGGCACAAACATTCCCATTCCACCGGAGGGGGTTATCACCCCACTCCATCCGGGTGGAACTCCTACCGAGTAGTTACCGTTCGCATCGGTGGTGGTGGCAGGAAGGTTGCCAGCCTGGATTTGAACCCCAGCCACTGGGGCACCGTTCACATTTGTAACCATCCCACTGACCAAGGGCAGGCTGATTTCAAAGCTGCCGCTGTAGCTCTCCGCCAATTCAAGGCCAAAGAGGTTGGTCAACACTGCGGCTATTCCCAAGGTGTAAACCCCGTTGATGTTTTGCGGCGGAAAACCAACGTGAACCACATTGGCGCTGGAAACAGCCACAGTGAGATTTGAAGAAGCCAGCGCACCGTCTGGTGTGGTCAGGCTAAATGCCGAGGCGAAGACAGAAGCGGGATCCACAGCATCATTGAAATAGACATCCAACCCACTGACAACCTGGCTGACAACACCCGTTGGCGACTGGGAGACAACCGCAAAATCATACAAAATCTTTCCTGAAAAAAACGAGCCTGCCTGGCCGCTATTGTAGCCCGTGCCTCCAATATATTTTTCATCTCCCATGAAGAGGTTCGTGCTGGAATACACGGCGATACGCCCGCCACCGCCGCCGCTGCCGCCGTCGGTTCCATCCCCGTTTCCACCCTCTGCTGAAAGGACACCATTGCCGGTCAAAAGCCCGGCGGTTATCCAGATGCTGCCTCCGGAACCGCCGCCTCCACCGGGCTGAATAGCAGGCTGCCCATTGGCGCTGATTGAACCGCTCAAATCAAGGGTGCCTGCAACAGCAAGTCGAATAGCGCCCCCTCCGGCAGAGCCGCTGTTGGTTACTGCAGCACCGTTGCCGCCACCGCTGCCAAAATCCATTGGCATCAAGGCTGAACCATAAAAACCACCTCCCGGCGCTCCCGTGGCGGATTCGCCGCCGCGTCCGCCATATCCTCCTCCAGCCCCCTGGTTATTGATCGAACCGCCGCTGCCAGGACCATTGGTGAGGGCATAGCCAAGACCATCCACGCTTATTGCGCCAAAGACATTGGCGTTATTTTGCACTGCCATCACCAATTGGGACAACCCGGCTGAAACGGTGAGCACCGAATTGCTCCCAAGTGTCAGGTCATTCAACAAGGGCAGGTTTGAAGATATGACCACGTCAGCGCCGCCTGATATCATGAGGTCAAAAAGGCCACTTGGCAGCGAAAAGCCGCCAGAAAGAGGTGTGTTGGTTCCCTCCACACCCCCATTGTCTATGCTCAGCGCAGATTTCCCGCCGTTGACAGATGTGAAAACGGTCCCCGCGCCGCCAGCCCACAAACCTGCTCCGCCGGTTGCGCTTACCTGGCCGGCAAAATCATTGGAAACACAATAAACCGCGATTCGCCCACCGCCCCCTCCACCGGCTGGTCCGCCAGCGGCGCTTCCATTTGCTGAAATAATCCCGTTGCCGGCCAATTCACCGATATTGGAAAGATAAAGGCTGCCGCCCGAACCGCCTCCGGAATTATTCGAGGCCGAAGCAACCGTCACCCCATTGGCGGAAACACGGCCATTGACGGTCAACAGGCCGCTCACGTCCATCTCCAAGGCGCCGCCGCCTGCGCCATAATTGGTCCCACCGGGAGCATACCCTGAGGAACCGCTGTTCGTGGGAAATTGGATGGAATCGTAAGCCAGAGTTTGGCCGGACGGAATGCCCCCGCCATAGCCGCCATGGCTTCCGCCGTAACCCGATGCAGAAGATTTCAGTGCATTACCAGGACCACCATGGGCATATCCCAAGCCATCCCAGGAAATCGCAGCGCCCTCGTCAACTGTGACGGACTGGGCATGAATCGCGGACAAGTTTGTTGAGGAAGTGCCGGTGAGGAGGCCGTTGGTGTGAAGAACCAGGGATACTGGAGACCATGCAGCGCCTGGAGGCAACATGCCTCTTGCCCCATTTTGGATAACTACGTCCTCAGGAACTAGGTCAAAAGTGGTGTTGGAGCCATTGATCCCTCCATTGTCGAGCAACAACATCCCAAGCGATTGGGAATTGATTTTGGTATAAATGGTTCCCGCGCCACCATTCATGTATCCCAAGCCGCCGTAGGCAGTGATCGAGCCGGCAAAATTATTGGAATTGCAATAGATGGCAATGCGTCCGCCTCCACCGCCTCCTCCGTCGCCGAACCCGCCTTCATCGGAGCCACCATTGGCGGCAATCAGGCCACTGCCTTCCAGATAGCCGACATTAAGATAAACACTACCCCCAGACCCGCCGCCCGAGAAGGAATCTGGACCATCAGCCCCGTTGGCAGTGATCGTGCCATCCAACTGCAAACCTCCACCAACCGTCATTGAAATTTGATAACCGCCAGATGCGGCAATTCGATTTTGTAAATCACTGCCCCCGAACGATCCAAAACCGGCAGGCATGGTGCTGGAACCATAGGTGGTTCCCTGGCTGGGTTGCACTCCATACCCGAGGCCTCCAAATCCGCCATAGCTGCCGCCTGACCCTGCAAAATCTGAATTAGGCTGACCGTAAGAAGAAACCCCATTCCCCTTGCTATTACTATAAAAACCGTTTGTCCAAAAGCCATCTGCGTAAATTCTGCTGCCGGCGCTGCACAACAGCGCTCCCCAAAACATGCAAAGAACTAGATTCCATACTGAGAGATGAGTTGGATCGTATGACCAATTGGTTTATTACAAGATTTTGGATTGTAGAAACATCAGTATCAAGAGTGCCTGAACCTCCATTTTGGATTGTAACATTGTCGATTCCTGCAATGCCTGAATTGTTGGCAGAAAGAAGCGTGGATGCCCCTTGATTTCCCTCATTATCTACAAGAATAAAGGGATAACTCGGATTGGGACCAAACCAAGAAATGATTCCAGCGCCGCCAATTCCATTACCCAAGCCGCCATAAGCGGTAACGATTCCTGAAAACAGGTTGGTTTGCGAGGTGATGGCGATCAAACCTCCGCCTCCGCCTCCACTCGCACCAGAAACACCGTTGCCGCCGTTGGCCGCAATGATTCCAGTGCCCGAAAAGGTTAAGCATTGAATTTTCACGGAACCGCCCGATCCACCTCCGCCTCCAACACCGGAGCCATTTCCGCCATTGACGGTCAAGGAACCGTCAACACGCAATTCACTCTTCACAAAAAAGGAAATGGAACCGCCGCCCTTTCCCCCAATTGAATATGGCAGAAAGGATCCGCCTGCAATTCCAGGATAGGTTGGATTAGCACTATCGTCATAAAATCCACCAAAGTTTGTAGAATATGAAACAATCCCATTACCGCCTTCGCCGCCATGGCCAGCGCCCATTTGGTAATTAGGAAAGGATCTTGAAATAGGATAATTTGCAATGACACTCCCGCCTGCCGAATCCCCACTTATTCGACCTCCCGCTTCAATGGTGACATTTTGCGCTTCGATGGATGTGGAGACTGGAGTGGTATTGCTTATTAATAGAATGGCATTTTTCTGCACATCAATGCTTTTTAAATAAGAATCATAAGGCCCATAATTATTATAAAAAAGACAACATAAAGTGTTGCTTTGGATGGTCAAATCCCCAACGCTTAAGTTTTCCAAGAATGTTCCAGCGCCGCTGTTAGTGAGGTTTCCCACAAGCAATCGGCCTCCAGGGTCATTTCCATCTTGAATAAACACCGTGCCAGCCCCGCCGTAATTGACTCCGCTTCCCCCGTAAGCGGTGAGCGAACCATCGAAACCATTCGTGGTGCAACGGATTGTGATGCGTCCTCCTCCTCCTCCTCCACAAAGGCCTTCAGTGCCTGACCCTCCATTAACGCTTATCAAGCCATTCCCGGCTAATTCTCCCACGTTTAGAACAATGCCGCCGCCTGACCCGCCCCCTCCAGTTTGTGGCAATTCAGTGGCATTGCCTCCATTGGCGCTAATGATGCCATCCAGTTGCAGCATGCCATTCACTGCAAGCTGGATTGCTCCACCTCCAGATCCTCCAGAAAATAAAAGCGGCCCTGTGGAAAGAAAAAAAAGGGCCCCGCCGCCGCTGCTGCCGGGAATGGCAGTCACCGGATTAACAGACGAGTCAACCTTGTCCATTCCGCCGAAGGCGGTGTTCGTTATCGCATCCCCCCCGTTGCCTCCAAAACCGCCACCTCCACAGGTGGATATTGAATAATAAGAAACCAAAATAGAACCCGTTCCTCCGGCCCCGTTGCCATTTCCATTACTATCGCCAAGGGCGTCGCCCATGAAACCTCCTCCTGCATTGATAATGGCGTTGTTCGATACAACCAGGTTTAAAGTTGTGGCAGGAGCCTCGGTCATCCAACCGTTGGAGTTAATCAGCAAAGAATTATAAGCGCTTGGAGAACCAAAAACCACAATGGCTCCATTCTGGACCACCAGGCCGGCATCCGGTGCAGAAACGATTGGTGTGTTGGTGCCTGTCTGGCCATCATTATCTATGACCAGTTGCTCGGCATTGCCAAACTGGGTATAGATTGTGCCTGCGCCACCAGCGTAAACACTGCCTCCGCCATAGGCTGTCATTTTGCCGGAAAACGAGCTTGCATTGGCCTGGACTGCAATGCGCCCGCCGCCGCCCCCACCGCCGCCACTGCCACTGGCATTGGGCACTGATCCTCCTCCATTCGCAGAAATGGTTCCACTACCGGCAAGGGCGGTGCAACCCGTCACGTAAATGCTTCCCCCAGATCCACCACCACCCCCGTTTGTGCCCGATGAGCCATTGGCCGAAAGACTTCCATCCACTTGCAAGGTACCGCCAACGGATAATAGTAAAGCACCACCACCAGCGCCGCCAGCACCACCAGTGCCACCAAAAGCCGGGTAAAAACTATTCCCGCCGCTGCCTGCATTGGTGGGAGTAAATTGAGAATCATACACCAATCCTCTGCTGTACCCAGGGCTGGCGACATTCACCCCATATCCTCCATGACCTGCCCCGCCGCCCAGTGAAGAGGAAGTAATCCCCCCTCCCGGTCCCTGGGCTGGGCCATAGCCCTGACCATCCAACGAAAATGCGCCGCCAGGCTGGATATCCATGTTTCCACCAACGGACAAAACCCAAGGGAAAATCGTGCCACCAATGACCATGGCATTGCTGCCTACGGTGAGATCTCCAGAAATGGATGATATTGAGGCCGCCAAAATCGCCCCGTTGGCCACCCTTATGCTGGAGTTGGTAAGGGCTAGAAGCGGTGAGAGCGCAGGTCCAGCCTGCCCTCCGTTATCCACCACCAACTGACCAAGTTGCCCGGCGACTTGTGTCAAAACGGCCCCAGCGCCACCGCCCTCACTACCCGGTCCACCGTATGCCGACATGACTCCCGTGTACTCGTTCGTTAAACATTCAAAAACCACCCGCCCCCCTCCTCCGCCACCGCCTCCCGCACCGCTTAAATCAAAATCACCTGCGCCACCATCCGAATGAACTGACCCCGCGCCAATGATGGTGGTGGCTTCAATGAAAATGCCGCCGCCAGCGCCTCCTCCGGCAAACGTATTGGTGGCGCCAGCGCCATCCGCATCCAATGCGCCATCCAGTTCCAATGTGCCACCCACATTTAACACAATGGCGCCCCCGCCGTTTGCGCCCGGGCCGCCGTAGCCTATTCCACCACCTGAGCCAAGCCAGTTGGAAGTAATGACAAAGCCGCTCCCACTCATTAGGGGGCCCCAGGAAACATTGGGGTCCACTCCCCCGTTGCCAAAACTTCCGCCGCCGGCCCCCTCAAAGTAAATCCCGTAGGAGCTTGTCCCGAAACCGGGCCCGGCGCGAGAGCCGTAACCAAGCCCGCCCGCGTTGATCCCACTCCCCATTGCAATCGTGGCATTGTTTGAAATAATCAGGTCCAACCCGGCATGGACAGCCTCTTCCCATTGGTAATCCACCAAAACCGAAGCCCCGTTGGATATGGATGAGCCGGGAAGCATGTATATCTCCGCCGCTCCGTCTGGCAGGTTCGTTTCACCGTAATCAGCACCTAAAACATAGGCGTTGGTCCCGCTCAAATCCGTGACGGTCACGGCCCCCACAATATTAGACTCGTCCAACGCCGCCGAATTGCTGAGGCTCAAAACCAGCAATTCATTGGTGACACTGAACATGAAGTTGGAACTGCCCGAAGGAAAAAAGGAATGGGTCAGCACGCCGTTGCTCTCAACCAGAAGGGAGTTGAACCCATGCAACCCATCAATCGTTAAAACACAATTGCTGACAACAATGTCAGACCCATCGTAAATCAAATTGAACGGTCCGATGGCCGTGTCATTGGTGATCAGGAGGGACGAAGCATTCGCCCTGAGCAGGCAAAGGACTGCCACCATGAGCACGCATGCCATTTTAATTTGCTTCATAATAATTTACTCCCTTCGGCCGTTTTTTGACCCCCATGCACAGCTTCGCCTTTGAGACGCATGAATCAGGCTTACTGCACAACTATACACCCATGAATAATCGGCGCAAGTTTTTCCCCCAGTCGGGCCACGAGTTGTCCGGATTGAGTGGGATGGATGGTATCCCTGGCAGATGGTCCAGGCTGGAACTAAAATGGATTATGAGCGGAGCGAAGCTCGTCATGAAATCTGCCCGCTACCCTTAAGCACTCAGAAACCTGTTTTTGTTTTGTCGGCCAAAAGGATTTTCCAATGCCCGGAATCCTCCAACACCCAACATCAACCCTGCATTGACCACCCATGGGACGCCTACCACAGTCGTATTTTTGCGCCGGGACGAACCTCCAACTTGATTGAACCCGACGGCTAGCCGGTATTTCCGCAAAAACCGGACTGGTGGATCGGAAAAATGGCTGCTTTAAACGCGGCAGTCATTTTTTTAGATTAACCAAGTGCAGGACAAGCTGGAAAAACCGACTCTGGTTTATGATGGCGAGTGCCTTTTATGCAGGCTATGGGTGGAACGCGCCCGGCAATTCGCTGGTGATTCGGTTTGCTTTCTTCCCTCAAGTCATCCCGGTCTGCGGGAACGTTTCCCCCAAATCCCCGCCGACCATTATGAAAGTGCGGTTCAATGGATTGACGCCCATGGACACTCATGGAGCGGTGCGGCAGCGATTGGCCAGATGCTGGCCTACAGTGGGCATCCGGTTTGGCGCATGGCTGAATGGTTCCGGCAGCATGTCCCCATGGCAGGCTCCCTGGCGGATTGGTGTTACCAAATAGTAGCGCGTAATCGCCCGTTTTTATCGCTTGCCACCAGGTTCACTCGTGGCAGCAGGACTCTTAATCCGGGAATATCGGTTACAAGCTGGTGGTTTCTCAGAATTCTAGGCTTGATATTCCTGGTGGCATTTTTGTCCTGGGGCCACCAAGTTCAGGGTTTGGTGGGATCGCAAGGCATTCTGCCTGTGGCCGACTTTTTGCATTCCATAAATGCCCAATGTGATGCAACAGGCATCCATTTGGAACGCTATTGGCTGGTGCCCACACTTGATTGGTTAGGAACCAGTGATGGCTGGCTTTTGAGCCAATGCGCTGCCGGGGCTGTGGCGGCCCTCATGGTGGTGTTGGACATGGCTCCCGCGCTTTTTCTTTTTGTATGCTGGCTTCTCTACCTGTCTTTGGCAACTTCAGGCCAGGATTTCATGGGTTTCCAGTGGGACAATCTGCTTTTGGAAACCGGGTTTTTATCCATTTTCCTGGCGCCATTGAGGTGGTTGCCGCGACTCCCCGGCGCCACCCAACCCTCGGGAACAGCCCTTTGGTTGCTTCGATTTTTATTATTCAAACTCACGTTTTCCTCCGGGTGCGTGAAATGGCTCAGCAACGATCCCAATTGGCATCATTTGACGGCTTTGCAATATCATTATCAAACCCAGCCGCTTCCCACATGGTTGGCCTGGTATACCAATCTTTTGCCTGAGAACCTTCAAAAGGCCTCATGCCTCGCCGTTTTTCTAGTGGAGGGATTCTGTCCATTTTTAATATTTGCACCCCGATATTTCCGTTTTGCCGGAGCCCTGGCCATGGCAGCCCTCCAAGGTTTGATTCTTTTAACCGGCAATTATACCTTCTTTAATTACCTCACTCTGGCTCTATGCCTGCTGCTTCTGGACGATGGCGCATGGCCCGAGTGTTTGACCAAACTACCGTATCGCATCATCCCGCTATGGCAAAAAACCTTTGGTCTTGTGAACACCGCCAGTCACTCCGGGCCGCCACCTATCCGCCGATGGCCAGGTTGGATCATTTATCCGCTGGCATTGGTGATTGGCATGACTTCGGCAAGCCAGGTTGTGGAGGTGTTGGGCGGGGCCAGTCTCGTGCCGCCTCCCATCACCCAACTGGCGGCGGAGATTGCCCCATTGCGCACGATTAATTCCTACGGATTATTCGCGGTTATGACCACCCTCAGGCTCGAGATTTCGGTGGAGGGGAGTAATGACGGCACGGAATGGCAAGCCTATGAATTCAAGGCCAAACCGGGCGATTTAAACCGCGCGCCGGGATTTGTCGCTCCGGGCCAGCCAAGGTTGGATTGGCAAATGTGGTTTGCCGCATTGGGAACAGCGGATCAAAATCCATGGTTTATCCAATTCTGCAACCGCCTATTGGAGGGATCCAAGCCTGTGACAAATCTTCTCCGGCACAATCCCTTCGCCTCGGCCCCGCCCCGATACATCAGGGCACAACTGTACCTCTACCGTTTCACCACCCCAAAAGAACGCCAAGCCACCGGCAATTGGTGGCATCGTGACCCTGCGGGAACCTACCTTCCTCCCATTGAATGGGCAAGACCCTGAGGCAGACCTTGATTTGGCAAACAGCAAAAAATGCATGGATTTGCATGGGATTACTGAATCCTGCCCCTTTGAGTCCATACGACGAACGGCCAGCAAAGACATTTCCAAAATACCAGCCTGCGCGCCACGCGTTATTCTAATGAGTGGACTGGATCCCGCTTTAAAACAATGATTCAGCGGTTTTCATTTTGAGGAAACCATGTCGCTCGTTTTACAACGGCAAAGGTCACTCCTTGGTAACGATACATGTCACGGGTCTTTTTCTCCAGTAATTGGCCAGAAGCGACCCGCTGATATTCATCCATGGGCTGAAGATGGCGGCTGCCAGGCCCATGGTGCCCAATTGCCCCGCAGCGCCTGCAATTCCGGATGCCATTCCACCGTTTTGTATTCCCACCTCAAACGCCACCGATCGGGCCGAGGTTTTGTCCAACCCCGCCGCCCGTGAACAGCCATAGCCCAAGGTGTAACCAATGCTATTGTGCAAAACGGCCACAAGGAAAAGCCACGGTCCAATCGCAATCAATTGGTCCCTGCCTGCGGCGGTTGTCACCAAGGTGAAATACACAATGCCGGCCATGGACAAGGTGGGCACCCATCGGTCCAGCCATGGCAGCATCCTAGCCAGAACATGGTAGAGCGTCCCAAACAAAATCGCGCCCAAACCATATTCGCCCAATGACACCAAAATCCGCGCGGAAGATTGAGGTGGAAAAGCCTGGCGGCAAACATCCAGCCAGAGGAGTATGGCAAGGATTACCGCGCCAACCCAGGCCAAGACATGGATCAGGCGCCTTTTCGCAGGGGATGTGTGTTTGAGGTAATCATGCAGAAGGGCCGCCCCCACGGGCACGATCACGATTTTGACGATCTCCACCATCAGGTTCAAGGCATGAACCTGCACCAGCGTACCCGCCAGCCATTTCATCCAAAGCGGCGTCAGGACGACAGCCAGCAGGGTTGTGACAGCGGTGATGGTCACGGACAGGGCCAGATTGGATCGCGCCAGGTAAGCCATGACATTGGATGCCAGGCCGCTGGAGCATGAGCCTATTAAGATGACCCCCGCCGCCACCTCGGGTTGGAAGTGAACAAGCTTGGTCAGCATAAACCCCGTGAGAGGCATCACGGTGAACCGGCACAAAACACCCACCAGGACGCCCCGTGGTTGCCGGATGACGCCAGAAAAATCATCCAGGCTCATTTGTGTGCCCATGCCAAACATCACCAATTGGACCACGGTCAGAATGAGCCATGGGCTGCGTAGATCCAGGGAACCCAAATGCAAACATTTTTGCGGATGCAACATGGCCATGGTGACGGCCACGAGAATCCAACCGGTGAACTGGTAGCCCCGGAGCGGATTGATCCATCTCAGGCTGGCAGCCAGCAAAACCAAACCCAAAAGAAACCATGCTCCCAGGCTCAAGCCGCTTCCCTTGGTTGAAGTTCTTTCTTCAGGCTGACTATTCCAATCCCGCCACGAGTCATAACACGGTGGCCAGATAATCCACCGCCAGACCCGGGCTGGATAAAACGGGAGCCTTTCTTTCCTGCTCCGGGATGGACTCCAGCACCCGGGCCATGGAGGCCTGGGCCAGCACCACTACATCCACCTGCGCGGAAAGGTCCATCAATGCCGCAGCCACTAATTCATCGTGCCGGGCCGCCTGGCCGCCCATAAGGGCCCCAAAGGCTCCTTCCACCAATCGCGCCTCCAATTTTACAGTGCGGCCTTTCATTGCAGCCCGGCGCTGAATCAGGTCGGCAGTCGGGTCCAGGGTGGTCCTCAATGTGGCAACCACCCCCACTTTGTCACCCAGCATGACGGCCCGGTCTGCCATGGGCTGGTCCACCCGCAAAACCGGCACTCCCGCCAACAATGCGCCCGCCTCCACGGCAGGACCAATGGAAGAGCATGTCACCATGATATAATCCGCCCCGGCCAGTTCCGCCGATTCCAGGTAGGAAGCCACCCTTCTGGCAATGGTGGATGTCAATTTACCAGCGGCCATGATTCCTTTCACCAGGCTGTCATCGGCAATGTTAAAAACGTGAACACCCGGCAGTTTTTGACTGCAAAGCTGCCCAAACACGGGCACCAGGGTGGCGGAGGTGTGGATGAGTCCGAGCGTCTTGGTTTTCATAAAAAATTTGAGTCTGATCTGAGTCTGGTGAGAAAAAAATTTATTTCCAACGGGTTCAAGATTTCCTGGCCGATCTTGCACTGTTTCGGTTGGACCGGCCTTTTGGGCATTCAGAATTTTCGGGCGCTGATTTTTGGGACGGTGGAGATGCGGACCGGAGATATTCAAAATAGTTTTGAGCGCCCACCTGACCTCCTTTGAACACCACCTCCAAACCATGTATCGGGTGACCCGGCGCGTGGGCGCGGCACAACGGCGCCCCTGGCGTCAAGGGCGCAATCATTTCCACGGCTTCAATGCCCAGGGCGCGGGCGGCATAACTGGACGTGTCCCCTCCCGCAACGCACATGCGCACCGGGCAGGAGGATTCCAACACACGCCCGAGGACCTGTCCTAGAAGGGTCCCAAGCACGGCAGCGGACCGGCCACCCAAAATCCGGGTCACATCTGGCTGCGCGCCGGACTGGGTGGTATGAATGATCACACTGCGTCCATGGGCCAGGTGCCTGCAAGCCTCCATGACCGCGCGGTTTGCAGCTTGGGCTGCGGTCCTTGGATGGGCGCAGGCCCGGGAATCCAGCCGCACCCCGGCAAAACCAGCGCCCATGGCCCACCTGATCTGCCCCGAGGTGACCGGGGAACAACTACCCGAACCTGCCAGCACCAACCTGCCAGGGCCTGATCCGGCCAGGTTTGCCCTGGCCTCTCCAGGAACTGCCAGACCTTTTCCGGTCACCAATCCGTCCCCAGCCCAATTCCGGGCCAGGGCGGTTTCCATGCCGGAAGAACCCACGCTGAACAGAGGCTGGCGGACCAGCGCCAATTCATCCAGCAATCTGCCAATCCGCCCCAGATGCCCGGAATGAATGGCATCAAACAAAACCGCCTGCGGCTTGCGCGCCAGCAACTTTTGCCAACTCGCGCGAAAGTCCGATTCCGGCATGTCCAGGCTTAAAACACTGAACAATTCAATGGGCCAATTTGTTTGGGCGGAAAGATGCAGGCGCAAATCCGCCTCCCGCATGGGGGTGACCGGATGCTGACTGGCTGCCGGATGCCGATCCAGCCGATGCACCGCTCCGCTGCTGCCAATCCCGTATTGGGCGAAGTGATTCCCGAAAATTGTGTACCGGCCCAGACCAGGGGCCGCAACCAAAAGAGGTATCAGCGACCCCTTGAAAAGGGGTTGCGCCAATTCCATCACCCGTCCAATGCTTCCCATGTCAGGGGAGGAATCAAATGTGGAACAGACCTTATAATGCACATGCCGCGGCCTGAGACGCTTCAATTTCTTCAAAACCGGGGGCAACACCTGCGCCAGTTTTTTGCATCCCAGTGCCCGCGTCATCCCGGCCACTCCCACCGCCTGCAAGCCGTCATACCGGGCCAGGCGGGCGGGCGATGGCGCATCCAGAAAAAGCAGCGTGCGCACGCCGGCAAGGGTCAGTTGCTCCAGGGCATCGGTCGAACCCGTGAAATCGTCCCCGTAATAGGCCAGCAAAAGCCCCGACTCGCGCTTGGGAACACTGGCTGGTTTGCTTCGCATTCGTGACATGGCTCAGGCTGATCCGCCAAATTTTTCCTGGGAAATTTTCAGTGCCGGGTATTTGAGGACAGCCTGCGACTGATCCAAGCCCTCCACCGCCGCCTCCCACCAGAGGCGCAGGGAACGCACCCCCTGGGCGGGGCCTTCCGGATGAGCCATGATGCCACCGCCCGCCATGTAGAGGAGGTCCACCGTGCGGGTGCGGCGATAGGTTTCCGGCGCCTGGCCGCCCCATTGCCCCGATGACACGACCGGCAGAACGTTGCGCTGCCCGGCAATGGGCTGCCGACATGCCTGGATGGACTGGGTGACCGAGTCATCGCTTTCCCAAAATTTGTTGGAAATGCCATTCACATGAATTTGGTCCACCCCCGCAAGTCTCCAGATTTTTTGGTAGGCTTGGAATTCCACACCTAAAAATGGATGGCGGTTCAGCATTCCCCATCCATTCCGGTGGCCATGAATAACCAGAGCCCCCAGGTCAGCCATTTTTTTTGCCCCGGCCAAACCCGTGCTGTTCAGCGAAATCATCGCACAGGATCCCTTCGATGCGACGATGTGGTCGTAATACCGCCGCATTTCATCCATTTCGCCGCTGATATTAAAGGCATACATCACCTGCTTGCCAGTTTGTTGGGCGTGGTCTTGAATCACTCGCATCACCGCCTCAACCCGTTTCACAAAGGGCGAATGCGGGGGATCAGCCATCAATTCATCGTCCTTGATGAAATCAATGCCGGCCTGGGCCAAAGTCCGCACCAACCCTGCCGTCTCCTCCGGGGAAAGTCCAATGCTGGGTTTGATGATGGTGCCAATCAACGGTCGGTTTGCGGCCTGGCATAATTCCCGGGTTCCTTCCACGCCAAATTGCGGCCCCCGAAAATGCCTGCAAAACGCCTCCGGCAATTCCAAATCCACCAGTTTCAAACCGGAAAACTGGGACAACTCGTAGAGATTGCCCTGGACCGTTGAAACCAGCGTGGGAAGGTTAAAACCAAAGTTTTCGACCGGCCATGAAACTTTGATTTCCGCCCGCTGAAATCCCCGGCCACCCCTGGCCCTGCAACCGGGCAAACTGGGTTCAGCCACCCTGTCCAGCAGGAGCACCTCTTCCACCCGGGCGGCAAAACGCTCTTTCAAGGCGGCGGTTTCACCCGGAACGGGAACAAAGGTGCCGGAGGACTGCTCCCCGGCAAGAACCCCTGCGGCTTGATCCACGGGCATTGAGGTTTCGATACGGTAAGTTGCAATGAGGCGCTCCATTGAAAAGGATGTTTAAATCTTGGGGTTTTCTGAAAACACACAGCGGAAACCGGTAGCCACGCTAAACCGGTCAGGCCCGGCATGGGAACGCGATCCCGACCACAAGCTTCGCGGACCACAATTAATCCAGGCGCTGCCACGCAAGGTACGGGCAGGCTTGCCGGGTTCGTAAAAGTCCTGGCACCATTCCAAGGCATTCCCTGCCATATCGTATAGCCCCAGTCGGTTGGGGGCAAAACTACCCACGGGCGAGGTGGTCACATACCCGTCATTATAACCTTCGATATGAGGCCAGGGACCAAAAAAAGCGAAGGCCGATTCATCCGCAAAATTGCCTGCCCCGGATGGGGGTGGGAAGGTTGTTCCCCAGGGAAACACATTGGGAACCTGGCCATTTCGCGCACGGGGCGTCTTGCCACTTTCACACCCCGCCAAACCCACCGCAACACTCCACTCCGTGTCCGTGGGAAGCCGGTAGGCGGCTTCCGGACCTATCCGCTTCTGCCTTCGCTCCTCCTGGGTAAGCCAATGGCAAAAGCTCGCGGCATCCCGCCAACTCACATTGACCACGGGATAATCTGGACCAATCGAAACCGGCACTTTGTCGTGATACAACGCGTGCTCCCAGTTAGTGCCATCCAGGTGCGGCTTTGTCCGGGCGAAGCATGCAAAATTCCGCATTGTTGTCTCATGAATGCAAAATAAAACATCCGTGCCATCCACCGGCACAAACACCATTCCCAAGCTGTTGGTCCAGCGCATTCCATTCAGGGGCATGCCCTGGGCGCCCGCAGGCAAAAACCCCACCCATAATGCCCACGCCAAAAGAATCGGAGCGGGAATCATCAGGAGCGGTTTGTTCATAGGCATAGAGTGACGTTTTTTTGCCTTTCAGGTCATGTCAATTATGATTAATATCTTGCTATTATTAACAAGTCGCTGCCAGGCGTTGCCTCCCGGCGCCTGAAGCGGCTAATCTGGGCGTTGCATACCATGCCCAAATCTGGAACCGAAATTGTTGCGCGCGCTGTTCGGGGATTCTTCCTTTCAGGAATGGGTATTATCCTGTTTGTGGCAGCCGCGTCCCTGCGCGGGCAAACGCCGGACTGGGAAAACGAGCAGGTCCTGCATATCCACACAGAACCGCCGCGAGCCTCTTTCATTCCCTTCCCCACGATCGTCCAGGCTTTGGATGAGGATGCCAGCAACTCCGCCTTTTTCATGAGCCTGGATGGACCCTGGAAATTCCATTGGTCCCCGCGCCCCGAGGTCCGGCCGCTGGATTTTTTCCAAGCCTCGTTTGATGATGACAAATGGCCCACCATCCCGGTGCCGTCCAACTGGCAGCTTCAAGGTTATGGAGTTCCTTTGTATCTTGGCTCCGGATACCCGTTCAAAATAAACCCTCCCAGCGTGACCAGCACGCCGCCCACCAACTGGACCGCGTATTTATTGCGCGACCCCGTGGGCTCCTACCGTCGAACCTTTCAATTGCCTACGGGGTGGTATAACAGGCGGATTTTTATTCACTTCGATGGTGTGGACAGCGCGTTTTACATCTGGGTGAATGGGCGGATGGTGGGATTTTCCAAGGATAGCCGCACCCCGGCGGAGTTTGAGCTAACCTCGTTTGTTCATGCCGGAGCCAATGTCCTGGCCGTGGAGGTTTACCGCTGGTCTGATGGCAGTTATTTGGAGGACCAGGACATGTGGCGGCTGAGCGGCATTTTTCGACCCGTGTACCTCTATTCCACCGCCGACGCGCGCATTCGTGATTTTTACGTGCGCACGGACATAAATCCCGATGGTGAAAATGGCGCGTTGCTTATCAAGCCTGTCTTGGATGCCTCCCCTTCACTTACCCTGTCAAATTGGGTGGTCAACGCCCAATTATTTGACCCGCAAGGCAGGGCAGTATTTTTAACCGCATTAAGCCATGATGCGAATGAGATGCTGAACCCGGATTATAAGTCATCCATTCTGGATGCGCGGGAACCGCAGAGGGGGCAGCCTGCCTTTGCCTGGATGCAGGCCAATGTCAAAAACCCGCTGCCGTGGACTGCCGAAACCCCCAACCTCTACACTCTTGTGCTTTCGCTTGTCAACCCGAAGGGGACCGTGGTGGAGGCAGACCGCTGCCGCGTGGGTTTTCGCACCATTGTCATCCAGAATGGCCAACTGCTGGTGAATGGCCGTCCGGTGCGGTTGCGGGGGGTGAACCGGCACGAAATTGATCCGGACACAGGCCACAGCCTGAGCTTGGACCGGATGATCCAGGACATCCGCCTCATGAAACAGGCCAATATTAATGCCGTGCGCACCTGCCATTACCCCGATGATCCGCGGTGGCTGGACCTCTGCGATCAATACGGACTTTATGTCATGGATGAGGCGGACATCTGCACCCATGGCACGCGCGGGGATTTGGCGAATGACCCGCAATGGACGGCGGCGTTTCTGGACCGGGCCATTCGCATGGCAGAGCGCGATAAAAACCATCCCGGCATCATCATCTGGTCCATGGCCAATGAATCGGGTTACGGCCCCAATTTTGCCGCCATATCGGGCTGGTTACATGCCTTTGATCCCACCCGCCCAGTTCATTATGAAGGAGCCCAGGGACATCCCAAGGATCCGCCCACGGTGGATATCATCGGACGCTTTTATCCGCGCCTGACCACCGAAGCGTATGTCAAACCCGATGACCCGTGGAATGTGCGCTGGGATAAATTGCTGGCTTTGGCGGAACAAACCAACGACGACCGACCCGTGCTGGCCACTGAGTATGCCCATGCCATGGGCAACGCCATGGGAAACTTTGCGGATTACTGGCGTGAGATATACAGCC
>DAIDJC010000027.1 GCA_027451565.1 Limisphaerales bacterium
GGTCGGGGCCATAGAGCTTCCAGATGGTTTGAATGCTGGGCGTAGGCTCATCTTGCAGAAATTCCACCTGCGGTGCAGCCGTCAGCAAAACCCCGAGTTCAAGACATTCCGTCTGCGGATCATAATAGGAACTGAGCACCTGCGGGGGAACGGTGGAGGGGATGCCTTTGGAAACCAAGGTGAGGGTGGTGGAAATTCGGCGGTTCAGCCCGTCGTAAACCGCCGACCAGTTGAAACCGTAGTTGTTCTGATTGCGCTCGGTCACGAGGAGCAACCTGCCTTTGGCATCCCAGGAAAGGGTTTGCGTCCGGTTGGTTGCGCCGCTGGCATTGACATAAACCCGGTTGGTGATGTTTCCAGCCCCGTCGTACTGATCATAAGCAACCTGGTAGGTGATGCTGTTCGTGAAGGAATTGGTAGCCGAGGCGGTGTAAAAGCCGCTGGGATGCCGGGCATTGACTTGCAATTGATGCGGGCCCTGGGACAGTTCCAAAAAGGTCCGCCACTGCATGGCGTTGGTACCGACATCCAGAATGTCAATCGCTTGATTATCGAGGTAGGCGCTCAGGGTGGATTGGCCGTTGACGGAGCCGTAGGCGAGAAAACCGACGGCGTTGTTCGTTTCGGTATTGACCCGCAAAAAAGGGTCGGTGAGTCCGCTCCACCACAAGCCGAAGCTCGCGCCAAGCGGACCATCCGTGGTCAACGCACCGGGTCCCGCGGCGACGCCGCGATCATAATAAAACGAATTCGTCCAGGTGGTGCTGGCATTGAGATTTAACTGCTCCTGCGTCAACCGGCGAGTCAGGTTGGCGTAGCCATAATTGCGGTAGTCGGTGAAATCCCCCCGCACAAGGGTGTGCGTTGTCAGCAAACCGTCCCCGGAATAAGCCAGAGTTTCGGCTAACTCGGAAACAGCATTAACCATGGTGTTGATGGTTAACGGGCGGCCTTCCCCGTCGTGTGAAGTGATGGTGGTAACGCGGTTGCCGACCATACGATTTGTGAGCAATCCCGATGTGCCGTAACCGTACTCGCCGCTGCCAGTAGGGTTGCTGACGTTGATCAAAGCCCCATCGGCCTGCCAGCCGAAGCTGTAGTTGGCGCCAGCTATCGTCAACTGGGTGCGCCGTCCGGTGGCATCCCAATTTTGGCTGGCGCTATATGATACTACGCCATTAGTCGAAACTGCTTCCGACGTGATTTGACCGTAAGGATCAAAAACGCGCTGCACCGATGTCGTGGGGCCGGTGTTGATGCTGGCGAATTGCTCGGAATAATAGTCTAGATAACCACGAGGCTCAAACTGCCAGGAAGTAGTGAGATTCTGCACCGGCAGCGGACCGGTGTCAGTCTGGTTCGTGAGGCGCAGCCAATCGTCGTAGGCGAAGCTGCTGGTGGTCAAACGGCCGTCCACCTTGGTTTGTAGTAACCCGGCAAACGGGCCGCCGCTGGCAAAATAGGAGTAGGTATTGGTGCGGGTGCCGGAAGTGCCGCCCTGGCTCCAATCCGCGAGCTTCAGCCCGGCGTTGTTGAACGTGGCGAGGAATTGGAGGCCGCCCGGCACGGTGCGATTGGTGAGATCGCCAAGAGGATCAAACCCGTAGGTGGTCAGGGCACCGTCGCGGTCAATTTTCCCGGTCATGCGGTTCAAGCCGTCGAAAGTGTAAATGGCGGTGGTCCAATTGGTGACTGTGCCGCCTGACGACGAGTCGTGTTGTGAGGACACAAGATTTCCGGCAAGATCATATTGGTTCAACGTGAATTCGGTACTGCCGGTCGCTGGATAGGCGATGGAGAGTACAGTGTGCCCGTCGGTGTCGGTATAAGTCGTGTTGACGATGGCATTCGCGCCCGAACTGTTGGTGGTGGTGACGCTGTTATGGTCGGCGGAATAACCCGTGTAGCTCTCGCGCACGAGCGTGCCGGTGGCGTTGTAAATTTGCGTGCTAACGGGACGGCCCAGAGCGTCAACCCGGTTTACGGTGGATTCGCCCAGCGCGTCAACATTGGTCGTGACCCGTCCGGCGGCATCGTAGAAATTGGTAACGACCTGTTGCACCAGGTTGGTAACATATGTTTCGGGAGCGTTGGGATTCATCCCAACAATTTCCTGATTTACGGTGACCACCGCCGGTCCCGCCTTGACTTTGGGTCGGTCGAGCCCGTCAAAGGCGTTGGTGAACACATTCCCACCCGCATCCACAAGTTGGATGACGTTGCCGCGACGATCAAGCTGCGTTGAATTGGTCGCTTCCGACACACCGGTAGCCGAATAAAATACCCGCGTGGTGATGCGGTTGACATCATCGTAGGTTGTCTGCCAATAAGCGCCGTTGCGCTGAATTTCCTGGTAAATCCGGCCATCCAAATAATAGAGCCAACCGTTGGTCGAGCCATCGGCGTTGAGCCGGGATTTCGGCAGGCCAGTGGTGGTGTAAAAGGTGGTGGTGACTCCGCCAAGCGCGTTGGTGTGCGACTGCACCAGTCCGCCGGGTTCATAACTGTAACCGTCTGTGCTTAAGACTGTGACCGCGTTGGTGTCGAGATGCGTGCTCTGCGTCAATCGAGACAGGGCGTCGTACATGTTGGTGGTCGTTGCCCCGCGCGGGTCAACCTTCGACAACAGGTTTCCCAGCGGGTCATACTGGTAAAAGGTCTGCGCGTAGAGATTGTAGCCCGCTGGAGCTTCCACACCGGTGCCGCTGCTGTTGGCCTCCGAACGCCAGTGAATCTCAGTCGTGATGCGGCCTTCTCCGTCGTGATCATAGAAAATATAACCCTCGGGATTGTAACGCGGGCCGTCAATCCAGTTGAGTTCGCCGTTGGCGTCGTAATACTGGAATTTCCAATCCATCGGCGTGGTCTGGCCAGTGTCGAAAGTTTCCTGTGCCGTCTGTCGTCCCATCGGGTCATAGGCGAACGTGTAATTGGCCCCAACCGGATCGGTGCGCTGAATCATTTCCCCGCGCTCGTCGTAAAAAAGCTGGTTGGTGACATTCGGGTCGCCGGTGCCGGTGTAGTGTATGGCGTTTGTCGGGAATCCCTCGCCATTGCATAAGAAATCGTTGGTGACGGCATCGGGGGAACTGTAGGCGCGTATCTCTCGCGTCAAAACGCCAAACGCCAAGTTGGTTTGCGTCAGATTACCGTCCACCAGGACGTTGGTGGCGTTGCCATAAATCATGAAATTGGTGCTGACGGGCGTGGTTCCAGCGTAACGAATGGTCTGTTGGGGCAGAAAATTGAAAACAGGATCATAAACCACGACGGTGCTGTTGCCGGCAGCATCGGTAATTTGCACCGGCAGATTGTTGGTATTGTAATTGGCTGAGTTGGTTGCGGTTTGCGTGGGAATACCATTCCCGGTCAGGTCGCCTGTGACAATGGTGTTGGTCAGGTTTCCATGCAAATCGTAAAAATAAGCCGTTTGCAGGCCGCGTTTGTCGGTGCGCGATTGGAGGCTGCGTTGAAAGCCGCCGGAGCTGTTCGTCTGATACCATGTTTGCGTGATGGTCTGATTCAAAGGGTCGACGGTCCGGCACACCAGGCTGTTGGTGTAATAGTAAATGGTGGAATGATTGTAATAATCAGAAATCACCGTGACACCCGTCACGGGATTGGTGGGCGAATTTAAACTGAAGTTATTGGTATAGACGAAGGTGGCGGTCAGCACGGGGTTAAGGCCAACACCCGCCGTGGAAAGCTGATTGGTCACGCGCCTCTGAGAATCGTAAACATTCTGGAGCACGCGCCCGTCGGGCTTGTCTTCCTCGACAATCAAATGCGTCGAATACACGTTGGTGACGCCATTGGTAATCACGTTGGCGTGTTGATAAAGATAAGCAATTTCCGACTCGTCCGGCAGCGTCACACTCGTCAAATCGCCATATTGGTCATACGTATATTGCAACCAACGCCCATCCCCGGTATAGGCCTGTGTGATTTCTCCGTAAACATTGTAATAAAAGCCAACGTAATTGCCGTTGCTGCTTTGGATGCGGTTCACTTCGCCATAATCGGGTTGCGTCGAATTGTTGCCGTATTGAAAAGTGTAGAAATTGCCCTTGCTGTCCTGCCAGGTGTTCAAGTAAGGCCGTTGGCGGGTGAATGTCTTAACCGGATAAGAAACCACGGTGAACGTGCGGATGCTGCCGTCGGCCCCGGTCAACGTGTAAGTGTTCGTGCCGCCCGGCGTCGAAAGCTGGAGGCGGTTGTTGAAGAGATTGCCAATTGAGCCGATGCCCAGGCTGCTGTTGTTGTCCAGCATCGGATTATCCTGAGACTGTGGCAGCCAGACATTGGCGTTGGTGCCGGTTTGCCGGTAGGCCACCATGGAGCCGTCCATTTCAGCGGCATAAATCAGGGTTGAGTTGGTGCCGACGCTGAGGTATGGCACATAGCTCATTTTCCAGCCGAAACCAAATTCGTTCTCAGCGAGATTCTGGCTGCCGTAATTGCGGCGGATTTGCAGCGGCATTGGGCCGGGCAACGTGATATCAGGGGCGTCCACGTAAAATTCGCCGGTCATCATATTGACCGGGTCGGATACCTGTTGCGTCCAATCGCTATAAACCGGGACGGTCGTGCTGGCCGTGCCAGTATCATAAAGCTGGTTATACGTGCTCGCGGGAGCGTTACCGGTTCCGTACAATGCTGAAAGGCTTGGGGCGCTTGCATTCAGCGAAGGGTCCAGTTGGGTTTGGTTATTAGCCAGACTATTATCGGCTGTAGCCAGGGTCCAGCTGGTAACTGCACCATTCACAAGATTCCCGGAATTGTCGGTGACATCGGCATTTGGTGATGTGGTCATATAAAACGGCGTGACCGAATCATCGGGAGCCGGGTCCACCGAAAGATAAGGGGAATTGTCTTCCGAGAAAGTGGTGTCGGGAAATGAATCGGCATAGCCGCCGTTCAGACCACCAACCAATGCTTGAATTTCGCCAATGCTAATCAGGAATGCCCCCACGCCCACATAAGTCCCATTGGTCACAACGCCCGGCGTCATCAACACTTCCGAATCAAAGGAATTGAAGGCAAAGAAATTGGAGATGGAAGCCCACGTGTTGGTGTCGGCGTTCATAAGCGGAGTGCCATTATAAAGTGTTTGTCCCATCGTCACAAAGTTGTCGGCAGTCAGCGTCACCATGTTTGGCCCCGCTTGTTGCAAAAGTGTGATCGTAGAAATGGCGTTCGTTCCGTAATAACTCTGCAAGGCCCCCTGTTCGGCGGTTGAACCCTGAAGACCAAGCTGTATGAACCAGTCAGACAACGTGGAGAAAAAGTCCTGCCCGGAAGTGGCCATTGTCGAACCGTTAAAAATAGTGGCAATGCCGTTGTACGGCATGTGGACTGCCGGCGTGATGGGAATCACATTTCCGCCATTGACCAAAGTTCCATTGGTGTTGCGCAACGGACGTAATAATCCATAACCCTCCTCATACCATGACGAGACAGTGACTTTATGCAGTTGGCTGTCAAGATTGAGGAATTGATCGCGATAATTAAAATAAGACATCCCCATCAGGTACGTCGTTTGCCCCAAGTAAATGTTCGGGTTGTTGGTGGCCGGATTGTTGGTGCTGGCGTTCTGATTGTATTGCCAGATTTCCTGGGCGTGGACGTTGAGCATTTGTTGCGTGACTCTGCCCGGATCAAAACAGAATGCAACCAAATCACCCTTTCGGAAAGTGTCCTGCTCTTGATATGTTTTGCCTGCTGTCTCTTGACCCGGCTCGACGTAGCTATAAGCCAACGTATTGGTTGTTAAAATTGAAAGGTCGCTTGCGCTGGACGGCAGGAAATTATCGCGCTTGTGAGTGATTTGGAAGACAATTACATCGTCATTCGTGTTTAATTGATTCGTCGAGGACAATCCCCAGCAGGGGTTGGCATTGATGCCGAAATTGGTCACACTTGTATAATTTGTTGAGTAGGGTTCCAGCGACAGAATCATGTTATGCAGATTGTTTGTGCCCACCTGTTGGAACTGAAGCAGCAACATCCGGTTGTGCAAATCGGCTTCATACATTTGAGTTGTATCGATGATCTTGGTGGGATTAGCCTGACTGTATACCTGGACTTCAAGGGTGTTAAAGAGGCTGAGGTTGGTGCTCAAATTCGCAACCACCGTGGGGGACCCCGAAAGCGCAAACGGCAGCGGGAAATCGTTCCATTGCGAATAAAGATGCTGCCGATTGACAATCTGCATCCCCAGATCACTGACCGAAATGCCCGGATAATTTTGGTTGAGGCTGTTTTGAATGAAGAGCGGCAGCAACACCAGCGGCTGATCGGAACTGCTTAAGGAAAAGATATTGGTGTCATTGGCAATGAAATGACTCATCCACTTGTAGCCGCTGTTGTAGTTGGTCGGCATGTAATCGTAGAGATTGAATCCCTCCGTGATTTCGGTGTCCTTGATCCATGGAAAAATCTGCACCCAATTGGTGCCAATGTAAGCCGCTACCCATGGGTAATTGACGTTGAGCAAGGTCGATACATTGGTTTGACCCAGACCGTTCACTGCCCCGGTCAATTGCACACGCAGCAGTTTGCTCATTTGTGAACTCAGCATCTGCAAGCCACCGTTGGTCGGGAAAATGTAAGTGGCAGGAACTCTGGCCTGCCGCAACAGATAAACCAGCAAGGCACATTGCTCCAATGGCGAACCCTGTCCCTCCTGAAAAGTATCCAGGGCGCTGCGATTCACGCCGCCAAGATTGATGGTCGTTTGGTACGTGTAGTTGGTGTTATAATCAATTCCGTCCACCAGCCCGATTTGATTGACGACGTAATTGGCCAGCGCCAACGGGTCGTTGCCCATGTTTTGCACAAACTGGTCCAAAATCGGGTGCCGCCGCAATTCGGGGCTGTTGTCCAACGCCAGATAATTCGTGGGATTCAAGTAGGAAAGGTTGGGCAGCGTGGCTTGAACATTGGTTAATTCATCCAAGCTCATGCCTTCATAAGCAGATGGCATCGGCACACCATCGAAATGCGGCTGAGTGAGAAAGGTGGAGAGGTTGGCGGGATAAGGGCTGAATTCCATCGCATATAATCGAGACCAATCATTGCTGCCGGACTGGTTGAGAACCATATAATTGTAGGGGCAAGCTCCATTTTCCTCGACGACGTAATAATAATTGGTGGCCGCACTCGTTGCCGTATGCGTCAGCACATAATAGCTGCCGTATTGCAGTCCCCAGTCACTCAGGTCGGGTACGAGCATTGTGGTTTGCAAACCAAAACCAGCGAAACTTTGGGTAAATCCGTTGGTGGTGAAATTTATTAACTGGCTGGATTGACTGGTATTTGGAATCGGCAAGGCAATGGTTCCGGCAAGCGCCGAGTTGGTGCGATAATACACTTTGATGCGCAAGGCATTTGTGAAGGTGGTTGGCTCGCCGCAAGCAATGCCGAACGAGTAGCCTTCATTTAGAAACAACGAACTGCCACCCACGGTGTCGCCAAAAGCAACTATGGGATTTTGGAATGCTATCCTGCCATTGGTGCTGACTTGGGAAACCAGATTGGTGGCGTTGTAATGATAAAGCGTATTGGTCCACTGATTGCCGGGGAACAGATTGGTGGCATTTCCACCGATGGGACTTAAAGGCACTCCCGTTTCCTGTCCGATGGGAACAACAAAAGATTGAAAATCTGGCGCGGTCGATGTTCCTCGCACGTAGCGTGCCGCCGAATCGTAGGTGTTGTGGTCATAAATTGTCACGGTGGCTGTGCTTGGAAATCCATCGTTGGGCAAAATCGCGTAGTTGGTGGCCGTGACCATCGTCACGGTAACCGTCTCGTTGGTCCAGCTAAACGCTCCGGGGATGCCATTGACGGGAATACTTGAATATCCCGTGAACGCGGGAATTGTCACGGAGTTCGTGATGTAATTGTAGGCCACGCCGTTGCTGGCTGTGCCGCTGATGACAAAATTGACGGTCAAAGGGCTGGTCAAGGATTGCGGATATTCACCAATAAAGAAGAGTCCGACGTCACCATCAAGCGATGCGGTCGCTCCATAATTGTAAATCTCCAATCCCGCACCACCATACTCATACGACCCGATATCGGGGCCGTTTCCATTCCGCGCAAAGCCCCGCTGATCGGAAGGCGGCGCGGTCACACTGTTGGCGGCATCTATCGCCGGACTGTTTGATTGCAAGCTGCACGTCAGAGTCAAACCACCATTGTAAGCGAGACTGTTCAACTCCGGGTTAGTATTGGTGTGGCTGCCCGATCCGCTCAGGGAAATGCTCGTGTCTGAACTGATGTTGTCTCCGGCATCTGTGATTGTCCCGGCACCGTTGCCCGTGCTGCCGGAACCGCCGGTGTCAGTTGAGTTGGCAATAATTGAATTGGCCAATACGAAGGAACCACCGTTGTTTGCAATCGCTCCACCGGCGGCGACTCCAGTAGAACCGTAAGACCCGTAGCCGGTGTCTGGACCTGTTCCAGGAGCACCTCCTGCACCGCCAGTTAAAGTAAAAGTTGAAAAGGTACAGTTGGTGACCCCAATTACCTTGCTGCTGTAGATTCCTCCACCCTCGGCCGCTCCACCACTGCCACCGTTCGAGCCGTTATAATAACCGTTGCCACTACTTCCACCAGCACCGGAAGTGAGCGCGTTGTCGTAAAATGTGCAATTGATCGTCGCATTTGTCCCAACGTTGCAAATCCCACCCCCGAGGGCATTGCCGCCTCCAGGTCCGCTACTGCCAGCAATCGAACCAAACGCGCCATTGCCGCTGTAACCCGCAGTGGCTTGGTTATAGCAAAAAGTTGACCGAATAACGGTGGAATTGCCAGACGTGTAAAGGCCCACACCGGACGCCTGACCGCCGCTACCGGGAGTGCCAGCAGTGGTATAACCACCATAATTTTCGCCGGTTTGGCCCCCGCCCCCGCCGTAACCGCCAACGGCAGTATTACCACTAAACGTGCAGTCACTAATGGAAATTGTATTGGAGCTATAAATAGCGCCACCCAAGGCAGATCCACCCCCGCCGCCGCCACCACCCTGCGAGTTGATAGGGTCACCTCCATTGGCTCCCGTTCCTCCGTTGCCGCCAGTCACGCTGTCATTCTGAAATACACATAACTCCAAAGCAGCAGTGCCAGCATTATAAATGGCTCCGCCGTTGGCGTTGAGCCCCGAGGAGCCGGATTGGCCGGCGGAACTTCCGGAAGTTCCGCTCGTACCAACGACCTTATCGGCGTTGAAAATACAGTTGCTCGCAGTCAAATTGCCGCTGTTGTAAATCGCCCCACCATTCGTTGTTGTGAAACCGTTGGCAATAGTCAGATTGTTCAACGTCAAATTAACCCCTGTGCTGACCTCAAAAATCTGCGTACTGTTCCCGCCACTGAGCGTTACACTGTATCCACTCCCATCGACCACTGTGCTGTTGGTAATCACTTCCGCGTTGGTCAACGTGATAGTGCCATTGAACGCGAAGGTCACCGTTCCTCCACCTACCAGCGCAGAAGTCAGGGCCGCCTGACTGGGAGTTGAGACAACCCCGCCTCCCTGGCTTCTGAATGGCAACGCCAATAAAAAGGCGAAAACTAAAACGCTTGCCTGTTTCAAGCTGGTGAATTTTATCGAAATGTTCATAGGTTCCTTTTGAACGATATCATTGCAACACCGACCCGTTGGCGGGGCTCTTAATGGTTACTTGCAGTATCGGGGAACCCGGAGTGCCGGGGTTGGCCTCCTCCCAAAGCGGCACGGCGTTGGTGTCCAGCAGCCCATAAAAAAGCCAGCGGGGAGGCCATTCATCGGCAGGGTAAAATTGCTCTGGCCAATATTTCCCACCGCTGCCGCTGCCCATGGATATGCTGCCGTATCTGCCAACTGAGGCGTCCACCATATTTCATAACTGTCGGCGGGGTTGGCGTTCGTGACCGTGATGGAAATGGTGTTCGTCCCCAAAGAGGCGATGCTCAAAACGGGGGCAGTTTGTGACAAGGCGGTGAGAGTGGTTGCGGCTAGCAGGCAAGCGGCGAGGCAACTTCCAAGGAGCACAGCCCATCGCTGTCTTTTACGGCAATGCAATTTTGGCTGTTCGGCTTCTTTCTGTGTTATTTCAATGGTAATTTTCATGATAGAACTTTGGTTGCATTTTCCTCGTTTCGAGCATTGATCTGAATTCGTACATCTTGAGGACGGTCAGTTTACAAATGTGCAACATCGAATCCGGCCGCCCTCAATTTTTCAGTGATGTGTTTGCTCTGGGTCGGATGCACCCGGAATTCCGTGTGTCCATTGCGATTTGTGACCGCTAATTGACAGTGCTCGTGCAACCATTCCGAGGCTCGCTTGGTCTGGGACCGGAATACGTTGGTTTGATTGGCATTCATAATCACAACGTCAGGTTTCATTGAATTCATTTGACTGATCGGCACTCTTGAAGTGTGGACTAATATTGCCTCTGGTTGTCATGCAGCAGGGAAAAACTGGTCGGGCTTGCATGGATGCCGCAGCATTCGCAACACTGGCGAATGACGGCGTACGACAATTGAGCATCTTAATTGGAGACATTGATTGACCTCTTCGATCGGCAGCCACCTCAACTGACTGGGAATCGAATCGCACATCTCCGGTACCTTGGCAAGCCATTTCCCTTGCGCGACGCGGGTGTTGAATTGATTCATAGATATTGATTTCGACTGGGAGAGGCAAGAAATATCAACTTTGCGAAAATTATTGATGGTTCACTCCATTTTGACTGATTTCCGAACCATCCTTTTGGTGACATTATTCCGTGACCTGACATAAATTCGGGGCGCCTCGATTCATGCGTTTGGAGATTGTGGCAGGCCATATTTTCTGCAACTTTTACCGGCTGATATTGTTGAATGGAGACCAAAATGGCGTTTAGCTCAGTAAGAAACCTGATGGCGACCGTAGCCGACACCTCTGCCACGCAAGTGGAAGACTGGAGGAAGGCATGGCGTGCGTCTTCTGAAGCCGGAGGCACTGAAACCTTGCTGGCTTTTATGGCTCGGGAACGCGGTTTGGCGGAAGACGTTTTTCTTCAAAGACTTGCCAAGGAATTGGGCTGGCCCTACCTGGACCTGCCCAAATTGAACGTGGAGGCATCCATCCGGGCCAAATTAACCACCAAGGTGGCGTTTCAGTACGCCATCCTCCCCACGGCTTTCGACAACGGGGTGCTGCAGATCGTCACAAGCGACCCTTTTGATGCCGCCATGATGAGCGCCGCCCGGTTTGATGTCCGGACACCGGTCAGCTTTGCCTTGGCCCCACGGTTGGAAATCGAAAAGGCCCTTAAAAAGTACTATGGCGTGGGCGCTGAAACCCTGGATGAAATGGGCGAAAGTGATGCCATGGAGTTGGAAATTGCCATCGACAAGGAAATCACGGAAGGCGACCAGGAGGCCAGCGTGATAAAATTTGTGAACCAGATCATCTGGGAGGCTTTCAAGGACCGAGCCACAGACATCCATTTTGAGCCTCAGGAGGATGAGTTGCGAATCCGCAACCGTATTGACGGCATTCTGCACCAAATCCCGCTTCCGGCCCAGTTGAAACGTTTTCAAGCGGCCATCATCTCCCGCATCAAGGTCATGAGCGGGATGAACATCTCTGAAAAGCGGCTCCCTCAGGATGGGCGCATCAATGTGCGCATCAAGGGCGAGGAGATAGACATTCGCGTTTCGACAGTTCCCACGGTTTATGGAGAAAGCGTCTCGCTGCGGCTTCTCACCCGCGGCAAAATATTTTTGTCGCTGGACAAGCTTGGGTTTTCCGCGATGGAGGAGGAGGCCATCCGGCAGATTATCATCAAACCCCATGGGATATTCCTGGTGACCGGTCCCACTGGGTCGGGCAAATCCACCTCGCTTTACGCATTTTTAAGCGCCATCAACTCGGTTCACAAGCGTATCATCACCATTGAGGAGCCGGTGGAATACGAATTGAAAGGCATCAACCAGATCGCGGTCCGAGCGGATATTGGCCTGACCTTTGCCATGGGCCTCCGGCACATTCTCCGGCAAGACCCAAATGTGGTGATGGTGGGGGAAATACGCGACACGGAAACGGCGGATATTGCCATACGCGCCTCGCTCACGGGGCACCTGGTTTTTTCCACCCTGCACACCAATGACGCCCCCAGTGCTTTCACGCGTCTGATTGACATGGGGATCGAGCCTTTCTTGATTGCCTCCTCGGTCGAGGCTGTCCAGGCACAGCGCCTCATCCGCACCATTTGCACCCACTGCAAAACCGAGCAGAAGGTGGATCGCGATTATTTGCGTCGCGTGGGTTTTCCGGAGGCGGAAATTGAAACGGCACGGTTTTGGCATGGCGCGGGCTGTGATGAATGCCGTCAGCAAGGGTACCAGGGGCGAAAGGGCATTTACGAGCTCCTCTTGGTGTCTGAAAATCTCCGGCCCATGATCATGAACCGCGCGCCGGCCACCACCATTGCGCAGCGGGCCATTGAGGCGGGCATGCGCACCCTGCGCACGGATGGCTGGAACAAGGTCAAGGCCGGCATCACCACCATTGAAGAGGTGTTGCGCGTCACCCAGATTGAGGAACATATGGGCGCCCTCACGGAACCCAAGTCCCACTCCAGTTCCGGATCTTGAAACACCGATTTGCCCCTTTAAACCATGGCGCGCTGGAAATTTTGTAATCTTTTGCAGATCGGCCCGGATGCCCGCCGCCTCTGGCAGTTCGAAGCCAAAGGGGCCAATGTGGTTGGCGGGCGGGAGCAGCGGGTGGCAAATGGCGAGACCATCCCACCCCGGGTTGTTTCCAAAACCTGGTCTGCCTTGTGGCAGCCCAGGTTGAATGTGGCGTGGCTGCCCTCGGAAAATGTTTTTTTCCGGGTGCTGGAGTTGCCCCGCAGCAACCCGGACGAGTTGCGGGCCATGCTGGAGTTGCAGCTCGAGAAAATCTCCCCCATACCCGTCACCCAGATTGTCTGGACTTACCACATCATGTCCAAGTCTGCCTCAGATTCCTTGGTGACCTTGGTGGTGGTGATTGCCTCCCGCAGTTGGGTGGAGGAATTTTTGGGGCGCCTGGAGCAGGATGGTTTTCTGTCTGACTTGCTTGATGTCCTCATGGTGGACCAGCTCGAGGCTTTATCGGGGGCTGGAGATGGGGCCTGGATCATTCCGCTTGCCATGGAGGGGGGAGGCAAGGCGCTGGTGAGTTGGTGGCAGGGAGGCGTGCTGCGCGGCATCAACCTGGTCAACCTGCCGCCGGGGGCCGGGCGCGCCATGGAATTAAAAAACCAGCTCACTCACATGGTCTGGTCAGGAGAGTTGGAGGGGTGGATCGCCGCGCCGGTCCAATGGCACGTGATTTCTGATCCCGTCACTGCGGCTGAATGGCAAGGGTGGCTGCGCGAAGGTTTCAATGAGCCGGTGTCCGTGGTTGCTGCCACTCCATTGGCGGACCTTGCGGCTGGAACAGCACGCAGGGCCATTGCCCCCAATGGAGCTCCGCTGCTGCCTCCAGAACACACCGCGCGGTATCACCAGCAATTCGTGGATCGCCTCTGGCTGCATGGCTTGGGGTACGCGGGACTTCTCTATGCCATTTCGCTGGTCATTTACTTTTGTGCCGTGGCTGTGTTGGAATACCGGACCACAGGGGTGGAAGCCCAGGTGGCCGGCCTTGCCCCCGCCTACACCAACTCCCTGCAGCTCACCGCCCAATTCAACGTTTTGTCTGAGCGGCAGCAATTGAAATTTGCCGCCTTGGATTGCTGGAACCAGGTCGCACAGCAATTACCTGCCACCCTTACACTCCAGCGGTTCAGCCTGGCCGATGGCCGGCACCTTACCCTCAGCGGCACCACCTCGCAGGATCAAGTGGATGCCTTGTTCAATTTTTACAGCACGCTGCAAAAGCTCCAACGCAATGGCCAGTTTATTTTTGACCAGCAAAAAGGCACCCCGCCCTCTCCCCGCCTCACCGGCAACAGTGAGACGTGGAATTTCTCCCTGGACCTGCTGAATGCCGAGGCTGAGCCCTGATGAAAAAATATTTTGAACATTTGCGCCCGATGGAGCGCCGCCTGGTGATAGGTGTGGCGGTGGTCCTCTTTCTGGTGGCTAATGCCTACGCCATTTGGCCTCATTTTTCAGATTGGGGGAACCTGAGCCGTCGCCAGGCCGTGGCCCGCGCCAAGCTTGCCCTCTATCAGGAAGCCGTGGCCCGAATCCCCAAGCTGCGAGAACAGGTCAGCCAGTTTGAAAACTCCGGTGACGTGGTCCCCCTGGAAGACCAGAGCATCAACCTCATGCGCACCATCCAATCCCAAGCCTCCTCCATCGGTGTGGGCATCCAGGACTTTTCCCGCCTGACCACCCACACCAATGACCAGTTCTTTGTGGAGCAGGTGCAAAATATTTCCGTGATAGCCACGGAGGACCAATTGGTCAGTTTTCTCTACAACCTCGGGACTGGAGCATCCATGATCCGGGTTCGGGATTTGGAATTGCAGCCGGACCTGCCGCATTACCATCTCCAAGCCAACATCCGCCTGGTGGCCAGTTACCAAAAAACGGCCGGACCCACCGCCACCAAACCACCGTCCCACGCCAGTCAACCCCCAATGCCGCTTCCCAACGGCAGGCCTAATCTTTTAAGCGGCCTCAAGCGCGCCACCAATTCTATTTCCTTGAAACGATGAAAACTCTTTTATTATCCATGGCGCTGGTCTTTTCCAGCCTGGCGCTTCTGGCCCAAACAGCGCCGCGTTACCCGGTCAATGGCGGCGGCATGCGAAATCGCCCCCCGCTGTTTCCGCAAACCGGCTTCCAGCCGCCACAGGGCCTGCCAGCCCAAAACCTGCCACCAGCAGGGTCTCAACCCGGCCCCACAGGGCTGAATTCCTCCACCCCAACCGCAACTGAGGAAATGGTCCCGGCGGGAACTATTGATTTCCAGGGTGTGGATGTTTCCCAAGTGCTGGATGTCTATGCCAAACTGGTGAACCGCACCATCATCCGCGGTCAATTGCCGGAGGCCAAAATCATCCTTAAAACCCAAACCCCGCTCACCAAAGTCGAGGCCATCGAGGCTTTGCAAGCGGTATTGGCGCTGAACAACGTGTCGGTCATTAATATTGGCGATAAATTTGTCAAAGCCGTTCAATCGGACCAGGCCAATGCTGCCGGTGCGGCATTGGATAACACAGGGGCCACCAACCTGCCGAGCCTCGGCTCGTACATCACTCACGTGGTTCAGTTGCACTACGTCAAACCCAGTGAAATGGTTCCCATCATCCAGCCTTTCGCCAAGCTTCAAGGCTCGATCTTCCCGATTGATGACAATGGCATACTAGTCATCCGGGACTACACCGAAAACGTCAAGCGCATGCTGGAAATGATCAACCTGATTGACGTTAGCGTGCCTGCGGAATTTATTTCCGAGGTCATTCCCATTCGTTATGCCAAGGTGGATGATATTGCCAATGCGCTGAATTCGCTGGGCGGGTCGGGGGGCACCACCGTTTCGATTGGGAGCGCTCCTTCCACCCAGCGAATCAGCGGTCTCTCTGGCGGAGGCATGGCAGGGGGAATGACTGGTGGCATGGGGGGTGGTGGATTTGGCAATGGGTTTGGCGCCAATGGCTCGGTGAATGGCCTCAGTGGCGGGGCCAGCCCCTATCAATCTGGAGGCAGTTCTTTTGGCAATGGCTTTGGGGGCGGTAATGTCAATGGCAACCCTTCCGGCGGCACTTCCACTTTTGCCCAACGCTTGAACAACATCATCAATAAAGCCTCCGGCGGGGGCAGCGGGTCCGGTTCGGGAGGCCAGGGCCAGATTCAATTGTTCGGCCAAACCAAAATCGTTCCCAATGAAAGCACCAGTTCACTCCTGATTTTTGCCACCCGCCAGGACATGGAGGAAATCAAGCAAATCATCGCCAAGCTGGATGTTCCGCTCGCCCAAGTGCTCATTGAGGCGGTGATCATGGATGTCAGCCTGGGACCCAATACTTTCAATTTTGGTTTCTCTGCGGCCCAAAATCCAACCGGCCTTGGAGGCACCGTCCAAGGCGGCGGCGGATTCAACAATGGACAGAGCTTTCTGGGCACTTTGTCCGGTATCGTGACCAATGCCGCAGGAAACGTCAGCACCGTCACCAATTTTGCAAGCGCCCTTCCCGGTGGCTTCAGTTACATGGCCAATGTGGGGCCAAACTGGGACCTGGCTTTGGCTGCCGCGGAAAACGACAGCTCGGCAAGCGTCATCCAGCGGCCACGCATCCAAACATCCCAGGCCCAGCCTGCGCAGTTTTTCGTGGGTGAGACCGTGCCCTATGTCACCAGCACCTACAACTACGGCGGCGCTTATGGCAACAGTTCATCCTACTCCCAACTCTCGGTGGGTGTGGAATTGGATGTCACTCCTTTCATTAATCCAGAGGGCGCGGTGACCATGGATATCCAGCAGGAAATTGACGACCTCAATGGTTACACCGCCATTGTGGGCGTTGGGAATGTGCCCAACACCACCAAACGCACCTTGAATGCCACCATGACTGTTCGAAATCGCGATACCGTCATGCTGGGCGGTTTCATCAAGGCCAACAAATCCCACGCCGCCTCCGGGGTGCCTTTTCTGGATTCGATTCCGCTTCTGGGCAATTTGTTTTCCTCCCGCAGTGATTCGAATCAACGTGAAGAGCTGGTGGTTTTGATGCGGCCCACCGTGCTGCCCACCCCGGAATTTGCCGCGGAGCACACCATCAAGGAAGAGCGCCGTCTTCCCATGGTCTCCTCCGCAGCCGCAGACGATGCCACGGAGCAGCAGGGTCTGGTGGACAAGGAACAACGCAAGGAATTGGATAGCGCAGCCAATGGCGGCCCGGCCAACGGATTCTTCAATACGCCGCAGGCTGACGACACCAATGAGATTGTCCTTCCGCAGGACCGGGTCGTTCCGGTGCCCGCGCCTGGTGCTCAGAATAACCCTGCCCAATCCGTTCCTGCTGGATCCGCGGCCCCGAATCAGCCCACCCAGCAACAACAGGCCCGGTTGGATAATCTTTTGGAACGTTACATGTCCAATGAGATTTCCACTCAGGATTATCAAAAGGAACGCGCCCGCATCCTGGCTGGGCAGCAATAAAACTCCTGAACGGATGCCGGATACGCCACTTGGGGCGGCCTAGATAAACCTGGGTCTCCCATTTTGAAATGAATTTTTGCCAATGCCGCCGCCAACTATAATCAGGAACCCGTCCTGAACCCGACGACTGTTCAACCATTTCCATCGCTCCTGTCGCCAACGCCTTCCAAAACCATGGTTGCGCCATCAGGCAACCCGCCACATCCAGGCCGGACCCATATGGCATGGCCCCTTTTCAGGCGGCATGTTTGATTGGGACCTGGCGCATCCATGGGCCACAGCTTCGCTCTTCCTCCTCTTCATGCGTCCTCTCCCGAGCTGAAAGAATATCAGCCCTCCCCAGGTATCCCACCACACGACCAGGGTCTTCTCGGGAAACCACGGGCATGCGTCCGATGTCGTGCCGCAGCATTCTGCCGATGGCATCGGCCACCCGTTCATCCGGAAAGACGGTCACTACCCGCTTCCGACCCACCGCAGCAACAGCAGATTGGCCGGTGGGATCCTGCTGTAGCGCTTGAAGCAAATCCCCGCGCGTCACCAAACCTTCCAGTCGGCCCTCCGTGTCCACGATGAAGGCGGCGTGTCGTCGTCCCAATGGGAGTTCACGAGCCGAAATCTGCTGAGACAATTCCATGACCGACATTTGTCCTGAAACACTGGGGAACTTTGAATCCATCACCTCTCCAACCCGGATCTGGTCAAATGGATCCACGGTGTAATCCCTTGAAATATGCTGGCCGCGCCGGGCCAGCTTTTCGGTAAGGATGGAGCGCGGAAGCGCCAGCACGGTTACCGCCAAGGCGCCGAGGCAGCCGGCAAAAAGTACGGGAGCTGCATTGAAATCGCCTGTGAGCTCGAGAGCAAAAAACAATCCGGTAAGAGGGGACCGCATGGTGCCGCCCATCATGGCGGCCATGCCAGCCAGAGCCCATAAGCCTGGATCTCCCCCGGGCAGCCAATGACCCACGCATACCCCCAAGGCACCCCCCAAAATCAACAAGGGGGCAAGCACACCTCCCGAGGTCCCGGAACCCAGGGCAACCACCCAGACAATGGCCTTGATCACCAGCAAGGAGACCAAAGCCGTACCCAGGCACTGGCCCAGCATCAGACTGTGAATGGAGCCATAGCCCACCCCCAGGACACGCGGGTCCAGCCATCCGCCAACACCCACAACCAGGGATCCCAAGGCAGGCCACCACATCCAGTGGATGGGTAATCGCGCGAACCCATCCTCCACCGCGTAAATGAGGCTGGTCAGGGCCCAGGATCCAAAACCTGCCGCCAACCCCACTGCCAATCCGCCCATCGCCGCTCCCAATCCCAATTCCCCGTGCAGAGGCACGGGAAAAATGGGCCCGCTTCCCAGAAAGTATACCCGTACCGCAGCCGCCGCCATGGCAGCCACCCCCACGGGAATAAAACTCCGTGGACGCCATTCGAACAATAACAATTCCACCGCCAGCAAAACCGCCGCGACAGGTGTCGCGAAAATCGCGGACATGCCCGCAGCCGCCCCGGCCACGAGCAGGATTTTCCTCTCCGCAGCCGTCAGATGAAACATCTGCGCAAACAGTGATCCAAATGCCCCGCCTGTCATGATGATGGGGCCCTCCGCGCCAAACGGACCTCCGGTTCCAATGGAAATAGCCGAGGACAGTGGTTTCAAAATGGCAACGCGTGGGTTGATCAAGCTTTTCCCAAGGAGTATCGCCTCCAATGCTTCAGGAATGCCATGCCCACGGATCTTTTCCGATCCATACCGTGCCATGAGACCGATCAACAGGGCGCCTGCCACTGGAATAAATATCATCGCCCAACCTCCATGAGCCTGTTGCGGGGTGACGGGTTGCAGGGATGCCCTGTGGAAATAGGACAGATTAGTGATCCAAGCAATCAACAACAGCAAAACCTTGGCCACGCAGGCACCAATTGCCCCTATGGGCAGAGCCAGCCCCGCCAGCACCAGGAGTCGGTAATCCGCCCGAAAATCCGCAAGCCCGGCGGCTTCTGAATTTTTCAACATTCCGACACAATATATCGTATAGCGATATATTTCAAGTGGATTCCTGGGCCGGTCCCTGTCATGCTGGGAGAAGCATCATGCAGCCCAAACGAAAATTAACCCTGGCGGATTATCAAACCCTTGCCGAATTCCGGTATGCGTTGAGGGTTTTTTTGCGGTTCAGCGAGGATGCTGCACGGTCCGCCGGTCTTGCCTCCCAACAACATCAGGCATTGCTGGCCATCAAGGGTTTTGCGGCCATGGAACCCATTACAATCGGTCACCTGGCCGAGCGCCTGCAAATCAGGCCGCACAGCGCCGTGGAATTGGTGGATCGTTTGGAAGCCAGAAGCCTTGTGCGACGCAGCCCATCGCCCCGCGACCATAGGCAGGTGCATCTCAAGCTCACCATCGAGGGGGAGGAAATCCTTGAGCGGCTTTCCGCAAGTCACAGGGAACAACTGGCCCGAATGGAACCCCAGTGGAAACGGATGCTGGAAATCCTGCATCAGGAACCCGCGCTTGGAGCGGGTGGAGCCGGCCAAGAATAAAAATTTTCCCGCCCTCCGGCCGTTTCATTGAGGGAGTAAACCTAAAAACCGTTGCAATGGCTCAGGGTGGTGGTTGTTTTGGGTTTGACTTTGCCTGGATTTGATAGCAGAAGAGTGTCGGCGAAGGTTCCTTGCATGCCCAAAGTTAAACATCAGGTTTTGTCACGTCCGCCCCTTGATCGGATGTATAAAATTCATGGGATGCTCAAGCGAAACGAGTTTCCAAACTGCCCCAGGCTTGCGCGGGAATGGGAGATTTCTGTCCGCACCCTCAAGCGGGATGTGGATTTCATGAAATACCGGCTGGGCCTGCCGATTGAGTATGATGCGCGGCGATACGGTTATTTTTACTCGCGCCCGGTTGATTTTTTCCCTGCGGTCACCATTACGGAATCAGAATTATTTGCCGTGATGGTGGCAAACAAGGCGATAGCCCAGTACCGGGGCACGGAGCTGCAAAAGCCGCTGGAAAATGCCTTTCAAAAACTGACCAATCAACTGGACCAGAATCTGCCATTAACCCTGAGCAGCCTGGATCATGGCT
>DAIDJC010000028.1 GCA_027451565.1 Limisphaerales bacterium
GAAGGCTCTGGGCGACATTTGCGTTGAAAAGAACGTCCTGATCATGAGCGACGAAATTTATGAACATCTGCTCTATGACAATGCCGAGGTAAAAAGCGTGGCTTCATTTTCCCAGGCACACCAGGATCATACCATTATCGTTCACGGTTTTGCCAAGGCTTGGAGCATGACCGGGTGGCGTTTGGGATTTTTGGCGGCCCCGGAACCCATTGCCAAGGCCATAGATGCCCTTCAATCTCATTCCACCAGCAACCCAACCTCCTTTGCCCAGAAAGGTGGCGTGGCAGCCTTGACCGGTCCACAGGATCATTTGAAAACCTGGCTGGTGGAGTTTGACAAGCGCCGACGCCATGCCCATGCCCAACTGAATGCCATGCCCGGTATTTCTTGCGTCAATGCCAAGGGCGCTTTCTATCTATTTCCCAACATTGCCCGGACTGGTCTGAAATCAGCCGATTTTTGCGCGCGTTTGCTGGAGCAACAAAAAGTGGCGGCAGTACCCGGCATTGCCTTCGGGGCGGATGACTACATTCGTTTGAGCTATGCCACGAGCATGGCAAACATTGAAAAGGGTCTGGACCGGATGAATGCCTTCTGCCGCAGCTTGGCGGCCTGACCTAGCCTGCTAAAAGGTGTGGTTGACGGGGGAAATTGCCCTCTACCAAGCGGGATATCTGAGCCAGATTCAGGCAAGCCATGCCAGAATGAGTCAAAGGCAGACATCCACCCCTTCCCGCGCAGAGCGCAGGCATGCGTCTTGAACGGTTTGGGTTTGCATCGCCCAGCGGGGCCATTCCTCATTCAACCGGCCTGAGGCAATTTGTTTCGAAAAGTTCCTCCACATCAACGTGTCCTGAGCCGTAGGATGCCCCTGCTCCGCCGGTTCAGCTCCCTCGGGACACAAGATGGCGGCTCCGGTGGCAACCTCCACCCGGTTCACCTCCAGCGTCGGGTTGTAGCTGTTGAAAGGATGTACAAAATCCGGCACCCGCAACCAGCCATCACGTCCTCCCACATGGACCCATTGCTGGCTCATGGTCCGAAAGGAACAATAAAACCCGAAAGTCACTCCGCAGCCAAAAGTCATTTCACCGGAAAAATCCAGCGGTGCAGACGGATGTCCTGGCAAGTCCGGTGAGGAGGCATGGATGCGTGCGGTCACGCGCTTAGGCAATTGCCAATCCATCACCCAGAGCGCAAATCTCAGGCAATACCACCCCAAATCTCCCAGGCAACCTGCAGGCTCCAATCCGCCATGCGCCCGTATGTTTTTCTCCTCGAAACCTTCCACCGATCGAAATGTGAAGCTGCTCTGAATTCGCCGGAGTGGACCCAATTGGGCAGGGTCCGCCAGGATGGCCCGGATGCGTTCCATGCGCGGGCTGTGCATGAACATGACCCCGTCCATGAATTGAACCTTGTTTTGGGCACAGGCAGCGGTCATTTCATCCAGGTCAGTGCGGCTGATGGCGCACGGTTTCTCGCACAACACATGCAAACCCCTGCGGGCCGCATCAATCACATGGTTTTTTCGCAGGGCGGTGGGTAATGGCACATACACCGCATCCAGTTCAGGGTCGGCCAGCAACGCTTCATAGCTGCCCCAGGCCCGTGGTGTTTTCTCAAAAGCCCATGACTTTTGGCATTCGGCAATGAATGCCGCCGCCTTGGACATGTCGCGGCTGGCAACAGCAGACACCACGGCATTTCCCGAGTGGAAGATGGCCTTCCAGTTCCGGCGCGCAATTCCTGCTGTGCTTAAAATCCCAATTCTCAGTGGTTTCATAATTTTTTTCGCAAGGGTTATCCGGACATCGAAGGGACCGTCGGAGTTGAATAAAGCCCGGCCGTTTCACGGACCCTTTGCCAGATCACATCCGCCAGCAAAGGCTCGTTGCCCACCGCCTTGCCATACCACACCAAGCGGCCTTCACGCTCTGTGGGATTGCGCCATGTGGGCTTGCCCGCTGCCAGACGCTCCTTGACCAGGGCCTGCGGCTCACCCAGTAACACGGGGATATCCTCAACCGCATGCAAACCATCGCTGATGAAAAATGGAACCACCACCACATGACGTGTGTCAACTTTGGAGAGACAGCCCTTGATATGGGGAGATTCTTCCATGTAGGCGGCTTGGACATGGGCAAAAACCCCGCTTTTTTGGATCCGGGAAACCTGGATGGCGATTGCCTCCCTCGAACCGGGGTGTCTTTCCGTTCCGTGACCGGCGATGATCAGGGTGGAATTTTCCAACTTGGGCGCACGTGGAAATGGCGATTCCTCAACCACCGCCCTTGCCCGCGCCATAATAACCTCCGTCATGGCGGGATGGGTTCCAACGGGGTCGCAGTAATAGAACCGGATACCAGCGTGTGCCACCTCCCTGCGGCTTGCGTAATCGAAACCCAGTTCGCGCGGGATCACTTGGGTGCAGAAATACCCCTCGCTGACAAACAAAGGCACGATGAAGATTCTGGAAGCTTTTGTTGTGACGGTAACCTCCTGCAATACATCCTGAACCCGTGGGGTTTGCTTCCAAAAAGCGGCTCGAACTCCAGCGCAGCACCCTCGTTTATTCAAGGTTTCCGCATGTTGCCTGGCCGGGGCTGCTGATTGGAGGTTCATCTCTGTGCCATGCCCCAGTATTACCACCGCAACTTCGCTCAATTCAGTCCCTTCCATTCCAAGCAGTAAGCCAAATCATCCCCTGCCAAGGCAACCCTTTTTCATTCCGGCGTCCCCATTTAGGGCGGGATTTCAAGGTTAATGCGTCACCTCAACCAGAATAACTTCTCCCTAATTTGCGATTCATCGGGCTTTTTTTGCTTTTTTTTCTTGAAACTTTTCGACTTTTCGGGCGTCTTGTCAGCAAGTTAATTAATTACTCACAGCAAATTATTTACCATTAATAACCGCATGAAATTCCTGACTCTATCCGTGGCCGCCTCCATTGCATTGTCGCTCTCGGCACAGGCTGAAGATTCCGATGGCAACGGCGCCAACCTTCCGCCTGCGTCCACCAAAACTGGTGTGACCTATGAAAACGACATCAAACCCATTTTTGATGCCTCCTGTCTGAAATGCCATGACAGCAAGAAGAAGAAGCAGGCCGCCAAACTTTCCCTTGATACACTGGCCGGCATCATGAAAGGCGACCGTGATGGAGCTGTGGTCAAACCCGGTGACAGTGCGCACAGTGATTTGCTGCTGTCTGTGGCCCATGTTGGAGACCCGGATTCCTATATGCCCAAAAGGGCCAAGAAATTGTCTGATGAACAGATTGGCTTGATTCGCGCATGGATTGACCAAGGCGCCAAGTAAGCGCTGGTAATAGGGCTGTTCCGACCATTGCAGCGCTTTGGGCCCGTATTGACTCAAAAATCAACCCCGCCTCTCCGGGCGGGGTTTTTTATTTCATGGAAAGAACTCAAGCCATGGTCTGCACTGGAGACAAGGGTTGTCGCTTGAGTTCACGAATTCTCTGGTAGGCTTTTATGGACTCGATGTGTTCCGCCTCAGACAAGCCGGTTTGTGTCATTTTGATTCCAGCCTCGACAAGCTGCCTGTCCAGGTGCTGATTGCGCAATTTCAGCAACAGGTCGGGCAATTGCTGTTCCGGGTTGGGGACTTTACGTTCCACCGTGGCAACTTCCGTGATCAACCTGCGTTCGGAATCATCCTTTGATTCGTCCAGAAATGCGGTCAGGCCCGGCCACTGGCCTGAACTCCAGGCCTCCTTCAACCTGGTTAAAATGGCCCGGGTCCGCAGGTCTTGGATCCAATCCAGGTTCAGTAAATTCAACCCATGCTGGCAAATCTCCTCATGAATCAAGAGGATTTTTAGCAGGTGCAGTTCATGAGCGGAGGGTCTTTCTTCGGCCGGCTCATTGGCCGTCTCGTCGGCTTCCAATTGCGGGGGAGTGAAGGATTGTTTCTCGATGAGCCTGGTGAATTCAGTCCTGACGGCTTCCGGGGAGACCCCCAGCTTGAGCGCTGTCTTGCGGGCATGCGCATCCACCAGGACTTGATTGTTTGTTTTACCCAAGGCCTCGGCCATGGCGCCCAGGATGGCCAGCCTACCCTTATCCGAACGGGTATCATTGGTCTCGCACAGGCGTTGCAGAAAGTAATCAAAAAAATCCGTGGCCTGCCGGATTAATTCCCGGAACTGTTCTGCGCCTTTTTCGCGGATGAATGAATCCGGGTCATGCGGCTCCGGAATACGTGCCACCCGCAATGCCAATCCCGCCTCCAACATCGCATCAAGGGAACGCACCGTGGCGTTTTGCCCCGCATTATCGGCATCAAAACAAAGGACCGCCTCGTTGGTGTACCGCTTGAGCAGGTGCGCCTGTTGCCCTGTCAGGGCCGTGCCTTGCGGTGCCACCACGTTCGTCACCCCGTGGCTGTGACAGGCAATCAAATCCAATTGCCCCTCGCAAAGAATGGCATGCCCTGCATCCAAAATGGCCCGCTTGCTTTTATCCAGGCCATAAAAAAGCCGGCCTTTTGAAAAAATTCGTGTTTCCGGCGAATTCATGTATTTCGCCGGACTGTCATCCCCCGGCAAAACCCGTGCGCTGAAACCCACCACCCTGCCGTTTTCATCGGATATGGGAAAAATGAGACGCCCGCGGAAACGGTCATACAAACGGCCCGTATCCGCCTTGCGCGTGACCAAGCCGGACTGTTCCATCAGGTCTGCTTCGTAGCCCTGACCCCGGCCCCATTGAACCATGTCATCCCATGCCAGGACGGCAGCCCCGAGTCGAAACATCCGGATGGAATCGTCCGACACTCCCCGCTGGTGCAGGTAATCCCTTGCTCTTTGGCCCTCGGGCTGCTCGGCCAGGATTTTTTGCCAGCGTTGGGCGGCCTTTTCATGGATTTCCAGGAGCTTTTCCTTTAATCCCCTCGCCGCAACATCCTCAGGGGATAGGGTGAATTCCAGCGGGATCCGGGCGCGATCCGCCAGGCGTCGCAAAGCATCCATGAACCCTATGTGTTCGTATTCCTGCACGAAGGTGAAGACATCCCCGCCCTTGTGACAGCCAAAGCAATGGAAAACCTGCCTTTGGGGGTTTACATGGAAACTGGGAGTTTTCTCCCTGTGGAACGGGCATAGCGCGGTGAAGTTGGCCCCGGCCCTTTTTAACGCCAAATAGCCGCCAATGACTTCAACGATGTCATTGGCAGCTCGAATTCGTTCCCGCGTTTCAGGAGGCAGCAAACCGGCCATGGATCAACACGGCTCGTCTTGCAGGCAATCGCTCCGGGATCAATTCCCCATGTGGATTACCGGCTTTTTTTGAGCCGTGGACTTTTGGATAACAGAGTGGTCCGAATTGATCAACAGCATGCTCAGATTATTTTTGATCTCGGGACCCAGCATGGAATCTTTGAAAACAGCGCTTTGAATCTCGTCCATGCTTGGAATGAAATCGCCGTTGTATCCATCCAAACCTCCACCAAACCAGTGTTTGTTGAATTCCTTGCGGTTTTGGATGTCGAATTGCGAATAAACCGGCGCATTCAATAACGCCAGGCAGAAAATCGCCAAGCAGGTGTATCTCACCATCCCGGACATCATCCCCAAGTAATACTCGCTGTTTCCAAAAGAATTGCCCCCATCCACCCTTTCCCTGAACCGGGCTTTCAAAGGCGAAAAAGCCATGTATACGATCAAGGCTATCAACAGGTAGGCGGTCACCGCAGCCGCTGTATTTTCCTTGATAAAAGTCCCAAACACCGAGTGGATCACACCGGAATGTGCCAGAAATTGGCCTAATATCCCGTAACCCAGCGTGCAAGCGATAATCATGACCAGGCTTTGGCTCAAGGGAATGATTTCCTTGGTCATTCCATTTCGGCGCCCGCGCCAGAACCCAAACGCAATCACAGCCACCAAAATAATGTCAAATGCCGTGACATTAGGGTGGAATTTCATCCACCAAGGGCCCTGCGTTGGTATTGTGGCAAGCATAAATGTGTTTTCGGGCTTTAAGCCCCGCCAATTACAGCGGAATCCATGCCAATTCCCGATAATGACGCAGCCATTCCGCAGTCATTCGGGTTTGGCATCCGTTTTGCCATGCCTCAGGCTCCCCTTTTCAGGACAGAAACCGCCCGGGTTGGCGCTCCAGAACCAGCCTCATCTCTCTTAATTTGCCCATCAAAAATGAACTTTGAACTTAGGCCACTGTGTTTGTCGTTTGTATCCGCTCCCGAAAATTGCAATCAAGCTTGACGCGGAGCGGTTTTTGAGTTGGTCTATCTTGATTATGAAGAAAACCATTTTGGCACTTTTGGCGGTCACCGCCGCAGCCGTCATCACGGGTTGTGTCAGCACCGTGGATGACACCCATGCATTTGCCACCTCCTGGAATACCGACACCGTCTCAGGTCGTTATGCCCGGCCCTTGGATGAGGTTTATAACGCTTCACTTGCTGTCGTGCAGAGGAATGGCGTGGTTTTGACCGAGTTTATTCCGCATGACACCACTAATTCAGTTCGTTCCCTGGAAGGCCGCGTGGCCGACCGCAACGTGTGGGTGCGGGTCGAGGCTGTTGATCCGCAAACCTCACAGGTGGATGTCCAAGCCCGCTCCAGTTGGGGAACCACGGATGTCGGCCTTGTTCACGAACTCGAGAAGGAAATCGCCCTACAACTCGCTGCTCATTGACACCTAGCCACCCGTGCCATCCCGGGTGCCGTATCGGGGGGCTCCGTATTTGAGGCCGATATTTTGCTCGTAGTTGCCGATCTTGATTTCGGCGGGTTTGGTCTCCTTTTTTTTGATTTCCGAATCAATCCGCACCAACCGACGCCGGGTGACGTCGGCCAATGGCAGGTCTGGAAACGAATCCACGATTTCCTGAAGCGTTGCCCGCACTGTGGCCACATTGGCTCCTCCCTCAATCTGGAGCGTGGCCAAAAGATCCAGCCAGCCGGCAATCTGCTTGGGACTGTGCCGTTTTTCGTCAATTAAATGTCGGAGTTCAATGGTTGCCAGGTCCAGCCTCCCCAGTTCTCTGCCATAAAGCAGCGCCAATTTTTCGCGCGCATCGGAATCGTGGGGATGCTGGTCCAGATGCTGAACATATCCTGAGACGCGTTGAACAGGGCTTTCCTCCTTTGGCTTAAGAAAGGCCGATGAATCCAGCAGACCAATATCCTGAACCCCTTGGGCAAGTAGATAAGGCGTATCGCTCATTTGGCCCAGCAAAACACTTTCAGTCTCCACCAGGTGAGCCAGGCGTTGTTCTGCCCGGAGCGCCAATTCCGATTGCGGAAAGGCGTTGATGATCCTCCGCAACGAATCTCGAGCCGAATCCGTGTCCTTGCCCACTTTAAGATGCCAGTCGGCCATGGCATTCCATGCTGCGGCCACCTGGTTGGGAGGGGCTTTGGGGTTATTGCAAAAATGGCTCAAGGTATTCTCCGCCCCGGGCAGGTCCCACAAATTTTCAGCCTGAATCCCGGCCAGCAGCAGAACACCCTCGAAATCCATGGGAAAACGCTCTAATTGCTCTCTGACCGCTTGGATGGCTTCAGGATACCGTCCCCTTTTGCGATGAGCCAGGGCAATGGAATAAGATGCCTTGAGTTCCGGGGCAACCCCGCCTCCATCCAACATATTTGTCAAAGGACTGCAAACCGCTGCTGCCAAATCCGGCGCCCAGATTAAAGCGAGGACAAAACCCAACACTAAAATCATCAATACCCCCAATAGCCCCATGGAAGCAGCCAATTTGATGCACAGAAAAAAAACAGGCACGCTGACCAGCATTTTAAACAACCAAAGGACTGGCAATTGATAACGACGCAGGACCAAAACAACGCCCACAAAGACCAAGGTGGAAGGAACTCCATAGGCAGCGAAAACCATCCATTCATGAAAGGTGCCGTTCATGGACAATGATAAGGTCAACCCCCCACGCCCCTGTTGCAAGCAAAATTCCAGAGCGACAACTGAGATCGCGCCAATTCAGCGGAATGACTCTAACAGGCCCGGAACCTCGCTTGGCCTTGTTAGCCTATGGGCTATTTTGCCAGGGAAGAGCTGCGCGGAATTGGTCCATCGAGGTTGAAAATTGCGTTGGATCGAAATCGGGAATGGATTGAGCCTCCGCAAACATATGATCCAAAGCAGACTGCAACGGTTGGCGTGTCTTCAATTCCGGCAAGGATTCCACCAGCCGGTCCAAGGCCAAAACCAGGCGTCCGGCACGATCGGCCTGCTGGAGTGTGGAGGTGGTTGAATTGCGAAAATCCGGTGAGGAGGCAGCCAGTCGTTGAAGTAGTTGGCGGGTGGCATCAGGTGTCCACTGCTGGGTTGCCGCATGGCGTGCAAGTTCATCGGCCTGGCCCTGCAAAAAACGGGCTTTTTTGGCGAGGTTTGCGCTATTCCCGTCGGCGGGGATTTTGAAGTCCGTTTCCGGTTGCGCTGTTTTTAAAAGCCAGACCAAGGCTGTCCACCGGTTGGATTCCTGGTCCGAAAGGACGCTGCCATTGGACCATTGCCAACTCATCTCGCGCAATGCGGCGGCCTGTCCCACGAGCCAGGCCTGGGCGCCATTTCCATTCTTATCCGAAGTCCAATGACGCGGTTCAGCCGCGCACTGCCCATCCATTTCAAACATCAAAACGGGGTGCCCGGCATTAATGAGATCGCTGGACACATTTTGATGACAGGCCACGCAGACATTGGCCCGGATGTAGAGATTCTCCAGATCCCGCATTCCCGCAGCAACCCTGTCGGCCTCGGTAAAATCTGGACGGGTATGGGAACGTATCCAATGTTCTGCCGGGCCATGGCATGATTCGCAGGAAACCCCCTCGTCTGACTGAAACAGGCTGCCTCGCAGCGATTGAGGAGCAAGCAGGAGAGGCGCGTGACAGATCGTGCAGCGGGGATCGGTGGTGACGTCGCCAATATTCAACGCGCCACCTATTTGGCTTGCTCGGGCGGTGGCAAGCATGGCGCTTGGGCGTGAGGAGTGAAAATCGCGAAGAGACCAGACGAGGAACTGGTTGTGCAAAGCGCCGCCGCCTCCATGGCAACTGGAGCTGGCGCAGGAGGAGGCTCCCAGGATTTTGCCGGGCGTCTCCGCACTGCACAAGCCGACGGAAATGGCCGCGCTTATCGCGGCCACAAGGGCGGGGGCTGGGAAATAAAAAGTTGTGCGCAAGGCTTTAATTTTGTTAATAGAATATTTAAGTGAATGCAACCCTAAATCATTCCCTTGGAATCCCGGGCAGCAGCGCAACGGCTTTCGCGCTTGGCCTGATCCTGATTTCCGCTTTATTGGTCTGGCTGGTTCTGGAAATGACGCGCTCCCTCCTCAGGATAATTGGAGAAGCCCGGCAGCAAAAGCTGACCCTGGCCATCCTCCAGACCCGGCTCCAAGAAACCCGCCAACGATGCCATGAGGCAGAAATGGCCGCTTCCGGCTGGAATGGCCTGCGCAAATTCAGTGTCGCCGAAAAAATTCGCCAATGCGACGAGGTTTTTTCTTTTTATCTAAAACCCCACGATGGCAGGGAATTGCCTTATTTCAAGCCCGGACAGTATCTGACCTTTCAGTTGAAAATTCCCGGGCGCGAGAAACCCCTGATCCGTTGCTATTCCTTGTCAGACAGCCCGGATCATCGCGATTATTACAGGGTGACCATCAAGAAGGAAAAAGCGCCTTTGGACAGGCCTGAACTTCCACCCGGGGTTGCTTCGAGTTATTTCACCGACAGGGTCAAGGTTGGGGACATACTGGACGTGAAGGCGCCAAGCGGACATTTTTTTCTGGACATGACCAAAAATAATCCGGTCGTGCTCCTGGCGGGCGGGGGGGGGATTACGCCGATTCTGAGCATGGTCAATGCGATTGCGGCCAGCGGAACGAAGCGCGAGGCGCATTTGTTTTTTGGCGTCCGTAACCGGCAGGAACACATCCACCAGGAAGAACTGGCGGCGCTGGCTGCCGCACATGAAAACATTCACCTGCACGTGGCCTACAGCAAGCCCGGGCTGGAGGATGTGAAAGAAAGGGATTATCACTACGAGGGCCGCGTGTGCATGGAATGGGTGAAGCAAATCCTTCCATCCAATAATTTCGAGTATTACCTTTGCGGGAGTGGACCTTTCATGAAAAGTCTGACCGATGGCCTGGAAGCCTGGGGCGTGCCGGAGGACCGCGTGCATTTCGAGGCTTTTGGCCCCGCCAGCGTGAAAAAAAAGGCGGCTTCGCCTTCCCCGGAACAAACCACCCGCCTTCAGAAAGTCACCATCACCTTTGCAAGGTCCTCCCGAACGGTGCGTTGGGAGCCCTCGTCTGAAAACCTGCTCTCTTTTGCCGAATCCCTGGGCATTAAAATTGATTCTGGATGCAGGGCTGGCGGATGCGGCTCGTGCGGCGTGGCGATCAAATCCGGCGCTGTGGATTACCTGAAAAAGCCCGCATCCGCGCCTGACCCGGGCACCTGCCTGACCTGTATTTGTCGGCCGCAAAACGACCTGGTTCTTGACGCCTGATGCCTGCCGCATTGACCATCTTGGAACGTCCGCAACGCTGGGACACGGCTTTTGATGAGCGGATGACGGAGAACGATGTGGATCGGTTGCTAGGCATTGAGCCTTTCAGCAGGATGGATCGCGCCCAGTTTCCCCAGCGTCTGCCCCTGCGCGAAATTCTGCGGCATGACACGCGGATGGTCAGACTTCGAAAGGGGGAAATCATTGTGCGCCAAGGAGACTACGGAACCTCGGCTTTCCTGATACTACGCGGCGCGGCACGCGTGGTATTGAGCCCGGACCTGGGACCGGACCTGCTTGGTCGGCATGCCACTGGCAGGAAGGGGTTGCTGCGCACCTTGGCACAGATTTGGAATCCTTACCGGGCTTCTGAATTCATTGATCCCAAAAACCTGAGCCAGTCAGAGGAGCTTGGCTCGCGCCAGTCCGGACAGGAAATCAGGGTATTTCTTCAGGACATACCAAGGGTTTTGAATCAACACCGTACCGCGCAATTAGCGGTCGGCGATTTTTTCGGGGAAATAGCCGCGCTGAGCCGCATGGCGCGGACCTCGACGATTTTTGCTGACAGTGACGATTCCGAACTATTGGAAATCCGGTGGCAAGGATTGCGCGACATGATGAAGTACGACGGCGCGCTGCGGGAACACATAAACCGGATTTACCGTGAACGCGCCCTGGCCAGTTTTCTGGGGGCCATTCCCCTGCTGCGGAACCTGGACAAGGCCCGCCTCGAGCAGGTTGCCGCCTCCGTGGAATTCGCCACCTTTGGAGATTACGACTGGTCTGGAGAATACAAGCGCCTGGCGCACTCGGGTAATATCCGCCCGGAAAGTGAGCCGGTTATTTTATCAGAGGGAGATTATCCCAACGGAGTGGTGCTTTTGCGGGCCGGCTTTGCGAGGGTCAGCCAGAAATTGGGGGTTGGGGAGCGCACGTTGAATTATATTGGAGCCGGCCAGGTGTTTGGCCTGGAGGAAATCGCGCATAATTGGCGCCGCAAATCGGCCCCGGTCAGCATGCAATACACCCTCAGAGCCATTGGCTATACCCATCTGCTGGTGGTTCCGACCCATGTGATGGAAAGTATAGTGCTGCCGTCGCTGCCGGCATCCGAGCTTCCGCCCATGGTGGGGCCTGCGCCGGAACCTTTCCTGCCGTCCAAGGCCGGCTCGACTGCTGCGCGAGAAAAAGTGGGCGGGGAGGTCATGGAGTTTCTGGCGGCCAACCGTTTTTATAACGGCACCGCGGCCATGGTAATTAACCTGGACCGATGCACGCGCTGCGATGATTGTGTGAGGGCGTGTGCCTCCACACATGATAACAACCCTCGTTTCCTGAGGCATGGCCCTTCCTCCGGCCGGCTCATGGTGGCCAATGCCTGCATGCATTGCTCCGACCCGGTCTGCATGATTGGATGTCCCACAGGAGCGATTCACCGTGAGTCCTTTGGCGGCCAGGTGGTGATCAATCCCTCCACCTGCATTGGCTGCAAATCCTGCCATAACAATTGCCCCTACGAAGCCATACGCATGGTGGAAATCCGGAACAAACACGGGGAATTTCTGGTGGATCCGGAGATGAAACCGATTGTGAAGGCGACCAAATGCGACCTGTGCGTCGAAAATCGGGGCGGACCGGCCTGTGAAAGGGCCTGCCCGCATGGCGCCCTGGCGCGGATGAATTTAAACCAGCTTGATGATTTGGCGGGCTGGCTCAAGCTATGAACCGTTTCCGCCGCCAGGTTTTCGTGGGCCTGTTCAGTTTGCTTGCGGCATCCGCCGCAGCATTGGAGTGCCGCCAAAGATTCATGGGGCTGCCGTATTTTCCCTATCTAACCGGATGGGCGCTGCTGGCTGCCATTTTAATCCTGGCACTCTATAATATGCGCAAGAAACTTCCATTTCTGCCGCTGGGCAGATCGGAACACTGGCTGCAAATACATATTTATCTGGGGTTCTTCACCACCCTGCTCTTTGGAATCCACTTGAACTTTCACCCTCCACAGGGAGGCTTTGACTATTGTCTGGCAGGCCTTTTCATCCTTGTCAGCGCCAGTGGCGTGGTTGGACTTTTTTTCAGCCGCATCCTGCCCCGCCGACTGGCCACGCGCGGCGGGGAGGTGATTTTTGAGAACATACCCGTCATCCGCAACAGGCTTCGAACTGAGGCCGAAAACATAGTGCTGGGGAAAGAGGCCAAATCTTCCGTTCTTGCCGGATTTTATGTGGCCCACCTGGCCCCGTTTTTCGCCCGTCCAAAACACTTCTGGTTGCATTTGTTTGAATCCCGCCGTCCGCTGGCGGCCTTGCTGTCCATGTTGGATGACCAGCGCCGTTTTGCTGACGCAAGTGATCAGGAAAAAATGTTCCGGCTGGAACAGTTGATGTGCCAGAAGGATGGCTTGGATTATCACCGGGCGCTGCAGTTGACACTAAAAACCTGGCTTTTTGTCCATATCCCCCTCACCTACGGACTTCTCATTTTCACAGTTTGGCACATCGTTTTGGTGTTTGCATTCTCGCGAGGAGCGGCATGAGCGATCAGCTTCCAGCGCCGTCGTTTGATTCAAATGAGTACGCGCGCCCAAACCACAATTGGATTTGCGGCCATTCCTGCGAAGGCAAAGCGTGTCCGCTGGGCCCGGATAAATGGGGCCGGTGCCGGGCTTCGGGCGAGTGCATTCCCACACTCAAAATCCAGTCTGGTGAAACGAAAGGACGATGGCTTTGCACCCGATCCAGCGGCGAATGCGAGTCTGGGCCGCTTCCTGACGGACGGTGTTGCCATCCAATTTCTTCATGCACTCCAAAACCTTCCCTGCGCCAGGCGCGAAAGCGCATCACGTTTGGGGTGGTGGCGATTTCATTGGCCACCCTTCTATTGGCCATGGGAGAGCCGGCCTGGCGCGATCTCTTTTTCAATCCCGGAGCGATTTCCAGCCCCCATACCGGCGTGGTTTTCTCGGCAATGGCGCAAGCGAACCATCTTTCGCCGAGATGCGGTGCGTGCCACACCGCAGGAGACCGAGGACCAAGGCACATTCTTGCGGAAGCCCTGCACTCAAGTCCAGGGCTTCTAAATTTTCATGGACTCATTGCCACGCGTGCAGCGGAGCCTGCTGCCATGGATGCCTCCTGTCTGGCCTGTCATGCCGCTCACCAATTCCACCAACCCCATGCGCCGCCGGTTTCCTGCGCTTTCTGTCATTCGGAACATCATGGCATCAAAATGGCTGCAATCACCGATTCCCAATGCGATTTTTGCCACTCAGACCCCGCGGTCATGGCCGCAACCCCCCGTTTTGTTACGCTACACCATTTTGGCCTGGACCATCCGCAATTTCGTTTCATCGTCGAAAAGTGGCGCAACCCCGACACACTCAAGTTTGACCATGCCCTGCATCTTGGCAGCCCCACCATTCCACCACTGCCTGGCGGCGCAAAATTGGACTGCGGCTTCTGCCACCAGCCGGATGCCTCGGGGACATTCATGATACCGGTCACCTACGATAAAAATTGTCGCGTTTGCCATTCGCTCCAGTTTGACCCTAAAACACCCGAGCTGGAGATCCCCCACGGCAGCACGGACCATGTATTGGCCTTTCTGCATTCTTTGCCCAGGCAGTACCTGGACCTGGCCACGCGAAAGCATTCAACCGATCCAGACTCGGAAGCGCGGTCGAAGCTGGCGGACATCCAGGCTCGATTTGGGGATGCCGACATGCTGGCAAAATGGATATTCCTGAGCTCGGCCTCACATGGTCCGCAGGTGAAAATGGGCGAGGTCAGAGGAGCGGGCCGCGCCATTTTTCCCGGATGCGCCTATTGCCACGAAGTAAAAATAGCTGGCGGAACACCAGCCGTGACCATTCCGGAGCAAAACACTCACTGGCTGTCCCATGCACGCTTCAGCCATTGGGCCCATCGGGACATTTCTTGTGAAAAGTGCCACGCAGCCTCGCAAAGCAGGCAGACTTCCGACCTGTTGCTGCCCTCGGAGGAAACCTGCATGGAGTGTCACAGCCCCCGTGGAGGAATAAACAGCGCCTGCACAGAATGCCACATTTACCACAATCCCCAAGTGGCCCGGCGATGAGGGGGTTTGATTTCACAAAGACTCCGGTGAGCAAGGATGGGAATTTTACAAGCCTGGGTTTCGCGGAAATTTTGCAAAAGGCAGCAAAGCGCCACGGTATTGAAACTGGTCAGTACGCAGGGGCACGGGGGCAAGAAACAAGGAGGCGCCGCTGGCGGAAATCAGGTCATCCTGATCCACCCCGTCGCCGCTGACCCCGATGGCGCCGATTAAAACACCGTTTCGATAAAGAGGAAAACCACCCGGGAAGATGGTAATGCCATTGGGCAGGTTGGGGTCTGTATTGGTGAAACTTGTAAACACGGCATTGTTGACCGGGTTGGTGATTAGTTCCGGCACCGGGGTTATGATGGAATATTGTTCCTGTAGCCCAAAAAACAATCCGGGCTGGGTATTATCAATGCCGGGAGGATAATACTCCTGTCCCAGAAAGCCCACGCAGCGGGTGGAAAAAGCATACGATGAGGAGGAGAAAAAAACGGCCGTCCTGGCCTTTTGCACTGCCACATCCCAGCCAAAGAGTGTTGCATTGGAGGAGGTGCAGAAAGTTCCCAGCACCACCGGAGGCACGCCATTGGAACCGGGATTATTCACTACAGTGATGAAAACCTGGGCGTTAAGGCCCCTGGGAAGCCGGATGCCAGCGCGGGTGGTACGGGCGCGGTTGGCCGCCGCCACGATAATGTTGGTGACCTCCGCTGCCGTCAACCGGGCCGTGTTTCCCGGCAGCGGCAGGGTGGATGGGTCATTCATGATGGGTTGCCGTATCTGACCGGTTTCGCCACCAAAAACCGCAATGGGATAAGGAAATTCAGGAGGTGATGAGATAATGGAGTAAGGAAAAACCGGGCCTCCAGGAAGGCTTGCGAAGGGAATCAACGGGCCGGACACAGTGGAACTCTCGGCATATTCCAACCGGCTGCCGTTGATGAACACTTGTGAACCCAGAATGGCCGGTGGCGGCGCGTAACCAACCTGCGCGGCCAGCGCCATATCCTCGTCGCTGTCTGGACTTGAAACCACTGCGGGCGTGACGTCTGTTGGAGGCACACCGTTTCCGGCCACGCCAACGCCCCCAACCAATTGACCATTAATGAACAGCGGCAAACCGCCCGGGGTGCCTTCCAACCCGCCGGTGACCGGAAGTGGCACCGGAACCAGCGCGTTTCCCGGGGAACTGTCAAAACCAATCACACTGCCGGGACCTTTGAATTTATTTATATCAGAAAAGGCGAGTTGGGAAAAATTGACCCCCACCAACGGGCCGGGCGGAGTATTATCAATGCCGGGAGGAAAATGCTGCTGCACAATATCGCCCGCCGTGCGCGTGCTGAAAGCATTGTTGTCGCTGCTCAAAAACGCGGCCGTGCCGGCCTTGGCAATGGCCTCGCCCACCAGAGGATCATTGCCTTTCAGGGAGGCATTCATGGACCAGACCCCCAGAACCCAACCCTCTCGGTCGGTTACTGCGACCACCGCCTGGGTGCTCAGGGGCGGCCCCAAGGTTTCCGCCCGCGACACAGCTTGCTGGATTATTTGCCTGACATCGGACTGCAGCATGCCGCCGCGTGCTCCCACTCCTGCCAGACAAGCAGCCACAAACATCGTCAACCAACTTTTCACAATAATTCATGATAATCACTTGCTTTCTGAAAATAAACATTTTCTCATGTATCAAATGCGGATGCCTAAATCAGAATTGGCCCTTCATTTTCTACCCCGACTATTTGTAGCTGGCATGGTGGCAGGCAACGTTATGTCGTTGCGAGGGGAGGAATCCTTGAAACCGCACCAGGCTGTCAGCACCAATACACCGCCCGCCTCGCCCCGGAATTTCAATCCGGACCCCAATCCAGTTCAGTTGCCTGCGCCTGCCGTCACCCAGCCCACATGGATTCTGCGTATCGTGATCTCCTCCAACACACCGCCCATACCCGGTTTCAATCCGGATCCGGGCGCGTTTTGCGCCAGTAACCCAGCGGCAGCCACCTTGGAACCATGGTTTCACGATCCGGTCGCCCCGGCCCAATTCATCCCGCCTGCCATTCCAACTGATCTGAAGCTGCCCAGGCGCAACCTCCGCACCGTGGAACTGGTTCCCAACACCAATCCACCGCCGTCAGCCTATGGTTCCGAACCATTGCCCCCGAACCTGGCCCTGCCCCGCCAAAACGTCCGTCGCGAACTCAAAGTTGACCAGCAATTCTTTAATCCAGATTATTCAAAAACACCGGCTGACAACCCGGTTGATTCCACGCCCGTGCCTGACCGCTGGCGAATTGGTTTCGAGCCTTGGAACCGCTACACCAGCGGAAGCATTGAGGATCCCTTTGACGCGCCGGAGCCTGCGTTGTGGCAGCCGTACCGCCAAAGTTATCTCAAGGGCGATTTGCCCATCGTGGGACAAGATGTCTTTCTGGATTTAACCGCCTCGGCTGAAAGCGACACCGAGTTCAAGAGGATTCCCACACCAAGCCAGGTCAGCGGCGTTGTGCCGGGCGAATATGAATTTTATGGGCAAGGCGATGTTCTGAGCACGGAGAACTACCTGGCGTTGGATTTCAATTTATTTCAGGGGGACACATCCTTCCGCCCGGTGGATTGGGCCATCAATGTGGAACCAGTATTCAATGTAAACTACCTGCAAGCCCAGGAGACCGGGGTGGTATCGCCCGATCCGCGCGGCGTGCTTGGATTTGGGAACAATGCCGCGCCACCACCCAACGGCTTCGTTCGTAATCCTGGGGATGTGGGCTCCCTGCTCAATGGCCAGGTTGGCCCGGCGGGCAGTTATCGCAACAGCGCGAGCACCGAGAGAACGATGAGCTATTTTTCACTCCAGCAGGCCTACCTGGAGTTTCATCTGGCAGACCTGTCTGACAATTATGATTTTGTCTCTGTGCGAATCGGGAACCAGCCCTTTAACGCCGATTTTCGTGGATTTGTTTTCAACGACATTAATACTGGCATTCGACTATTTGGCAATTACGACAACAATCTCTACCAGTTCAATCTGGCCGTTTTTGACCTGCGGGAGAAAGACACCGATTCCGGGCTAAACACTTTCAACGAGCGAAACCAGCGCGTGGTGGTGGCGAATCTTTACCGCCAGGACTTCGTCTGGGAAGGTTATACCAGTGAATGGAGTTTTCTGGGCAACTTTGACAACGGCGGGCTGCATTACGACGACAATGGGTTTTTAGTCCGTCCTGAACCTCTCGGCACTGTGGTGCCCCACAATCTGCAAGCCTACTACCTCGGGTGGGGTGGGGACGGGCATATCGGCAGGTTCAATCTTTCGAACCAGTTTTACCAGGTTTTAGGACGAGATGAATTCAACGGTCTCGCCGGGCATCCGGTCTATGTCAATGCGCAAATGGCATCATTGGAAATAGCCTATGACCATGACTGGGCGCGCTACAAGGCCACGTTTTTTTATGCCTCAGGCGATGGCAATGCATCTGGTGGCACCGCTTCAGGTTTTGATTCCATCGTGGACAATCCAAATTTCATCGGGGGTCCCTTTAGCTTTTGGTCGCGGCAGGGTTTTAACCTGGGTGGCACATTGGTGAACCTGAAAAACGAGAACAGTCTTCTGCCAGACATGCGCAGCAGCAAAACCGAAGGCCAGGCCAACTTTGTCAATCCTGGCATTTTTATCTACGGTTTGGGCGCAGAATTTGACCTGACCCCCAAACTGCGAACTTTCTTGAATGCCAATTACATCATGTTTGCGCAAACGGATCCGCTTAAGCAGGCCCTTTTTACCTCCAACATTGGCAATGAAGTGGGTTGGGACCTGAGCATTGGATTTCAATACAGGCCCTTTTTGACGGATAATGTCATTCTTTCCACTGGATTTGGCGCGCTGATCCCGGGCAGTGGTTATCGGGATATTTACCGAACCAACCCCAACCCTGTGCCCGGCTTCGACGGCAATAGCCCTGTCGGCAATGCGGATGCCCTGCCTTACAGCGCCTTGATAGCATTGACCTGCACATATTAGCCATGAAAACGAGCATGACACTGGCACGCCGGCAAGCATTTCTACTGATCACACTTTGGCTGGGTGGAATGGCCGCTCTCATGGCACAACAGGATGGATCGGGCCCCGCCATTTCCGTTCCCAAATCACCTTTGCAAATCCCCTGCCCCAACCTTCCTGCACCAAACCGGATTGACCAATCCCAGGCCGAGGCAGATCGGAAATCCCGAGGCTGTCTGGAATGTCATTCCGGGGTGGAATCCATGCATGCCTCGGCAAATGTGGTCCTGGGCTGCGTGGATTGCCATGGAGGCAATCCAACGCCGGGCCTCACCCAGACCCAAGCCCACGTGGCTCCGCGCTATCCCGCCTTCTGGTTGAGCGCCGCCAACCCCAATGATTCCAGCGTGTTGCTAAACCATGAATCGCCGGAGTTCATCCAATTTGTGAACCCGGGGGATTTGCGCGTGGCGGAAAAGGCCTGCGGTTTGTGTCACGGTGAGATCGTAAGACAGGTGAGCCACAGCATGATGCGTCATGGAGCCATGCTTTGGGGGGCGGCCCTGTACAATAACGGCGCGAGCGACGCCAAGAATTATCGTTTTGGCCAGGCTTACGGGGCAAACGGCGTGCCGTTACGTCTGGAAAGTCCCGTGCCGGTCACACCTCAAATGACAAAGCAATGGGCGGTTTTGCCCTTCATAGAACCCCTGCCCCGATTTGAAACAGCCCCGCCGAGCAACATCCTCCGCATCTTCGAGCGGGGAGGTGAAGCGCCGCTCCAGCTTGGAATTCCAAATCCATTTGAGGAGGATGGCAAGCCAGCGCGACGTTTGAGTGAACGCGGATTGGGAACCTTAAATCGCATTGACCCTGTTTATCTTAACCTGCAAAAAACCCGGCTACACGACCCGCTTTTGGATTTCATGGGATCGAATAATCATCCCGGGGATTACCGCAACAGTGGCTGCACCGCTTGCCACGTTGTATATGCCAACGACCGTTCCCCTACGGATTCCGGATGGGATGCAAAGTATGGGAACCAGGGG